>JACORX010000229.1 GCA_016179165.1 Candidatus Rokuibacteriota bacterium
AGGTGGCTGGACGGCTCGCCGTCCAGGAGGGCGCCCACTACCTCGGCCGCGCCTACGGCGGCCGCGGCATCCTGCTCTCGGGCGTGCCCGGCGTTCCCCGCGGCAACGTGGTCATCCTGGGAGCGGGCACCGTGGGAATCAATGCCGCCAAGGTCGCGCTCGGCCTGGGGGCCGACGTCGCGCTCCTCGACATCAACCTCGACCGGCTCCGCGCCGCCGACGATCTCTTCAACGGTCGGGTCGTCACGCTGTCCTCGAACGCCTTCAACATCGAGCAGGCGGCGCAGCGCGCCGATCTCCTCGTCGGCGGGGTACTCGTGGCGGGCGCCAAGGCGCCGAGGCTCGTCACGAAGGCCGTGGTCGGGCGCATGAAGCCCGGCGCCGTCATCGTGGACGTCGCGGTGGACCAGGGCGGCTGCGTGGAGACGATCCGCCCGACGACGCTCGTGGAACCGGTCTACACGCTCCACGGCGTGCTGCACTACGGCGTCACCAACATGCCGGCGCTGGTACCGCGCACATCGACCTTCGCGCTCACGAATGCCACCCTGCCCTACGCCCTGGAGCTCGCGCACAAGGGCACGCTCAGGGCAGTGCGCGAGAGCGGCGAGCTGGCCCGCGGCGTCAATGTCTGGCGGGGGCGCGTTGTCTATCCGGCGGTCGCCGCCGCCGCCGGCGAGGCGCCCCTGCCCGTCGACCAGCTCCGGTGACGGGCCATCCCGTCTTCGCGGCGGTTTACGACCGCCTGACACGCTCGGCCGAGCGAAAGTTCCTGGGCCCCCACCGCGCGTGGCTCTGCGTTCGCGCGAGCAGGCGTGTGCTCGACCTGGGCGCGGGAACAGGGGCCAACTTCCCGTATGTGAGGGCCGGCGCCGAGATCATCGCGGCCGAGCCCGACCCCTATATGCTCGAGCGCGCGCGGCGGCGGGCGGAAACCATCGGGCGGGCCGTCACCTTCCTGCCCGATGCCGCCGAATCGCTCTCGCTCGAGACGGCGTCCGTGGATGCGGTGCTCGCAACCTTCGTCCTCTGTACCGTCGACGATCCGCCACGCGCGCTCGGCGAGATCAGGCGGGTGCTGAGACCGAGCGGACCGCTGCTCTTTCTCGAGCACGTGAGGCTCGACCATCCCGTCTGGGGCCGCGTCCAGGACGTCGTGACGCCGGTGTGGCGTGTCCTCTGCGCCGGCTGCCACCCGAACCGCGACACGGTGGCGGCGATCCGCCGGGCGGGCTTCGCCATCGGCGACCTCGAGCGCTATGCCTTCGGCCCGATCCCCGGGCCGCTCTTCGTCCGCGGCGTGGCGCATCCCGCCTGAGAACGCTGATCTACGCCTTGCCGCGCGCGACCTGCCGCGGAGCCGCTGGTGGCGTGGGCCACCGCCCCCGGCAGGACCCGCGGCTCCGCACTCCAAGCCCGCAGGCCGGCGAGAAGGGTCCAGCTGCGAGGCGGCGCACCGCCGTCCGAGTTCATCCGCCGCAGGGCGTCGAGAAGGGTCCAGTTGCGAGGCGGCCCCCGAAGGCTGCGGGCGAGGCGTAGTCCCTCTACGTTGAGCCCGCAGCCGAGGGCGCCAACGAAGCAAATGGGCCCTTATCGGCGCCCTGCTAGCGGTGTCCCTGATGGCGGAAGGTCGAGCCGCGAGAGGACCTCACCGGGCGAGGCGATCTCTGGACCGAGGCGCACGGGATCGCCGCCCAGGACCGGCGAGATGGCCAGCGACGCATCAGCCATCGCGCAACGGGCCGAGGGTAATCAGAGACCGAGGCGGCCCGGCCGGATCAGCATGACCTGCACATCGGCCTTCCTGACCACCTGCTCGACGACGCTCCCGAGCAAGGCGCGTCCGACCGCGCTCCGCCCCTCCGTCGTCACGGCGATCAGATCGGCCCCGAACGCCTCGGCTTCCAGGAGGATCTCGGCGACCGGATCGCCGAAGCGCACCACACATTCGACGTCCAGGGCGCCTTCGAACTGTACCTCCACCGTGTGCAGATAATCGAGCCCTTCGGCTTCGAGGCGCGCCATCTCCTTGTCAGCATTCGCCAGCACTCGGCCTCCCTCGCTTACGCGACTCCGGGGCACCGGCGCCACCTGGAGCAGCCGTACGGTCGCCCCGCTTCCTCGAGCGATGTCGGCCACGAGCGGCACGGCGACCTCCGCCAGAGGCGATTCATCGAGCGGCACCAGTATTCTCTTCGCCATGGCCAGCTTCTCCAAGACCTCTCGCCGGCAAGCCGTATGCCATGGGACGGAACGCGGAGTAGCCCGAGACAAGGCTGTGTAATCGCTCGGATCGGACAGGCCACTCCTCTTTGTCGGGAGCTGAGCGCGGGAGCTGCGGCGGCGAAGCCGCCCCATTGCGGAGCCTTCGCCCCAATCACCTCAAGCCTTTGCCGGGGGGACAGCGGCGCAATCGGGCGAAGGCCAAGCCCTTTCCGATTCGAGTGGTATGGCTCGCCCTATGCAGTATCTGCGCAGGGGGGCCGTGTCTCGCCGCCCTACTACGTGCCCAGGAAGCTCGCAGGGCTGTGACAAGACAGACCCTTCGGCTTTGGCTTCTGGCTGCTGGTCGTGGTCAACGCGGCGATCTTCGTGCCGCGATTGTTAGTCTAGTCCGACGGAAGACGTCTCAGGAGGACAAGTCCATGAGCAATGGGATCTTCAGCGTGCCCGATCCACGGAACGAGCCCATCCTCGCCTACGCCCCCGGCAGCCCCGAGCGCCGGGCGCTCCGAGCCCAGATGGAGAAGATGTCGAAGGAGGTCATCGAGATCGCCCCGCTCATCGGCGGGCGCAGGGTGCCGACGGGCCACACCGCGGAAACCGTGATGCCGCACAACCACCGCCACGTGCTGGCCGTCTGGCAGAAGGCCGGGCCCAAGGAGGTCGCGCAGGCCATCGGCGCGGCGCTCGAGGCCCACAGGACATGGTCGCGCACGCCGTGGGAGCACAGGGCAGCCGTCTTCCTCAAGGCGGCGGACCTGCTGGCCGGCCCCTACCGGATAGTGCTCAACGCGGCGACCATGCTCGGGCAGTCGAAGACGGCGCACCAGGCCGAGATCGACTCGGCGTGCGAGCTGATCGACTTCTGGCGCTTCAACCTGGCTTACGCAGAGGAGATCTACCGGCAGCAGCCCCGGTCCTCGCCCGGCTGCTGGAACTACGTGGACTACCGGCCGCTCGAGGGGTTCGTCTTCGCGATCACGCCGTTCAACTTCACCTCCATCGCCGGCAACCTCCCGACGGCCCCGGCGATCATGGGCAACACGGTGCTCTGGAAGCCGGCGGCGTCGGCCATGTACGCCGCGCACTTCATCATGGAGGTGCTTGAGACGGCCGGGCTGCCACCAGGGGTCATCAACATGTTGCCCGGCATGGGGGCCGACGTGGGCGACCCGGTGCTCGCCTCCCCCGACCTGGCCGGCGTCCACTTCACAGGCTCGACGGCGACCTTCCAGGGGATCTGGGAGACCGTTGGGAGGAACATCCGCCGCTACAGGGCCTACCCGCGGATCGTCGGGGAGACCGGTGGCAAGGACTTCGTCTTTGCCCATCCCTCGGCCGAGGTGCCGGCGCTCGCGGCCGCGCTCGTTCGTGGGGCGTTCGAGTTCCAGGGGCAGAAGTGCTCGGCCGCCTCGCGGGCCTTCGTTCCGGCCTCCCTGTGGCCTGCCCTGGAGAGGGCGCTGCGCGAGCAGATCGCGGAGATCCGCGTGGGGGATGTGGCCGACTTCGGCAACTTCATGGGAGCGGTAATCGACCGGCCCGCCTTCGCCAAGATCAGGGGCTACATCGACTTCGCGCGGAGCTCACCGGATGCCGAGATCCTCGTGGGCGGCGCCTGCGACGACGCCAAGGGCTACTTCATCGAACCCACGCTGGTGCTGGCGAAGCGGCCCGACTTGAGACTCATGCAGGAAGAGATCTTCGGCCCCGTGCTGACGGTCTATGTGTACGAAGATCGGGAGATGGACGAGACCCTCAAGATCTGCGACCAGGGCTCGCCGTACGGCCTGACGGGCGCTGTCTTCGCCCGCGACCGCGGGGCCATCGCCACGATCGCCGAGGCGCTCCGCCATGCGGCGGGGAACTTCTATATCAACGACAAGCCGACGGGGGCCGTGGTCGGCCAGCAGCCCTTCGGCGGCGGCCGGGCCTCGGGAACCAACGACAAGGCGGGCAGCGCGCTGAACCTGCTGCGCTGGGTGAGCCCGCGCACGATCAAGGAGACCTTCGTGCCCCCGACCGACTTCCGCTATCCCTTCATGCAGCCGGGCGACTGATCCGGGACTCGGGGCCTCCGGTACTGCATCGCTTCATCGATCCGGCTCCGCACCA
>JACORX010000230.1 GCA_016179165.1 Candidatus Rokuibacteriota bacterium
ACTGCCGCTCCACCCTCACCCCGGCCCTCTCCCTCCCGAGGGAGAGGGGGCCATGAGCCGTTCCCTCGCCCCCAAAGGGGGAGAGGGCAGGGTGAGGGGGAGCTCCCGACCAGACCTTCGCGTTCATGAATCGTCCACGCTAGAGGGGTTGCACGTCAACATAAGGACAGAACGTGGCCAACTCTAGCACCCTCCGGCGGCGGCCTCGGCGTCCCTGGGCGCCCCTGGGACGGAAACGGAATTTCGCTATCCTCGCGGGATGCCTCGTCACGCGTGTCGGTGAGCGGTTCTTCAGTCCGACTCTTATTCAGCGGGTCGGAGGCTCGAGTCCTCCACGGCCCACCAATCACGACGGGCACTTCCAGAACAGCGGGAGTGCCCGTCGTCTCCCGAAAGCAGCGCGCGCGGCACTCCGATTGGCCCGTCGGGCCTGAGGCGCTCGGCTCGTAGGTGGCCGGCGTCAACCCGACCCGCGATCTGTCCAGCGGACCGGTCACGCTTTCGGACCGCGGTCACCCTGTGAGCAGCGCCTTGGCGATGATGTCGCGCTGGATCTCACTCGTGCCTTCGTAGATCCGCGTAATCCGCGCGTCGCGGTAGAACTTCTCGATCCCGAACTCCGACACGTACCCGTAGCCGCCGTGGATCTGCACCGCGCGATCCGCGACGCGCCCGAAGGCCTCCGAGGCGAACAGCTTCGTCTTCGACGCCTGCGCTCGGACGTCGTGCCCGCGATCGAGACGCCACGCCGTCTCGTACGTCAGGAGCCGCGCCGTGTCGACGTCGAGCGACGCGTCGGCAAGCATGTGCCGGACCGCCTGGAATTCGGCGATCGGCCTGCCGAACTGTACGCGCTGTTTCGCGTACGCGATGGAGAGATCGAGCAGCCGCTCCATCGCTCCCACGCAGCGTCCGGCGATGCCGATTCGGCCCTCGCTCAGCGCTCCGAGGGCGCCTGCCAGCCCCTGGCCTTCCTCGCCGAGGAGGTTCGTATCCGGCACCTCACAATCCTCGAACGTGAGCTCCGCGATGTGCGACCCGCGGAGGCCCATCGTATCCTGCGTGCGCGCCACGCGGAATCCCGGGAACCCGCGCTCCACCAGGAATGCGCTCACGTGTCGTTTCCCGGCGTTCGCGCGGCCGGTCCTTGCGATCACCGTGATCACGTTCGCAATGTCCCCGTTCGTGATGAAGTGCTTCAGCCCGTTGATGAGAAAGCGGTCGCCCCGGCGCTCGGCGCGGGTCTCCACCCCGGCGACGTCGGAGCCCGTATTCGGCTCCGTGATGGCGTACGCGGCGATCGCGTCGCCCGTGGCGAGCGCCGGCAGGTACTTCTCTTTCACGAACCGCGACCCGGTCCGCACGATGCCGATGGTGCCGATCCCGGTGTGGGCGCCGACGATGCTGCAGATGGAGCCGAGGCCGCCGCGCGCGAGCTCCTTGTGGACGACGCACCGGGCCAGCGCGCCGAGCCCGGAACCGCCGTATTCCTCAGGGATCGTGATGCCGAACAGCCCGAGCCGGGCAGCCTCGCGCAGAATCGAGCCGGGAACGGCGTTGTCCCGATCGATCGCGTGCTCGATCGGGATGACCGCCTCGTCGACGAACTTCCGCACCGTCCGCCGAAGCTGCTCGATCTCGTCCGGTAGATCGAAATCCATGCTCGCCCTACCCGAACCGCGGCGTGAGCTCCTTCTTGGGACTCCGTGAGGCGGTGCGGGACCGATAGGTCGCCGGTCAGCTCGCCCTGGGTTCGCTGCATGGCTGCGGCCCGAGTGTAGCGAACCCGCTGGGCCTACGTCCGGCTCTTTTGGGCCGCCCGTCGCTAAAGCATCGCCGCCCGCCGTCCCTCACACACATCGGCCGGCATCACGGTCCCGATCCCTCCTGGAGGCGCATAGGACGTCTTTCCCGCAGGTGTCCTTAGCCGCGCCAGGAGCCGACGGCACAGCGGCCCCCGGGGCCGTCGGCCCCGAAGCGGTCGGTGATGTAGGCGGCCGGCCCCAGACCGGCCGGAGCCGGCGCCGGGTGCGGGTGGAGAGCTTGAGGCGATCCTGCGCCGACGTGTCCTCGATGGCGACGGGCCCGATCGGCCCCAGTGCGAACTCCCGTGGCACGAGACCGGGGTCTACGGCACGTTGATCCGTCCGGCGGGCAGGTTTATGCTCGGCGTGTCCCGGTCGGCCTGCCGTAATCCGAGTCCCGCCAAAGGAGGCGCGCAATGGCTCTCTCCGTAGGGTTCATCGGTGTGGGGAACATGGGCAACCCGATGGCCGGCAACGTGCTGAAGGCCGGCTTCTCGATGACGGTGTTCGACGTGAACCCCAAGGCCATGGAGAACCTGATCCAGGCCGGAGCCAAGAAGGCGGCCTCCGCACAGGAGGTGGTGGACGGCTCGGAGGTCGTGCTGACCTCGCTACCCGCGTCCCCCGACGTGGAGGCCATGTATCTGGACCGGGGCGGCCTGGTGGAGCACGCCAAGCCCGGCACCATCCTGATCGACCTGAGCAGCGTGCTGCCCTCCACGCCACGGAAGATCGAGCCCCGGGCGCGCGAGCGGGGCGTGCACTTCCTGGAGGCGCCGGTCAGCGGCGGCGTCACCGGCGCGCGCGCGGCCACGCTCGCCATCATGGTGGGTGGCGACGCGGCGGCGCTGGCGACGGCGCGGCCGGTGCTGCGCGCGATGGGCCCGAACATCTTCCACGTGGGGCCGGCGGGGGCGGGCAATACCGTGAAGGCCATCAACAACATGATGGCCTGCGTGAACAGCGCCGCGATGATGGAAGGCTTCGTGCTGGGCGTGAAGGCGGGCCTCGACCCGATGACGATCTATGAAGTGGTGAAAGCCAGCAGTGGGGGCAGCAAGGCCATCGAGCGCATTCCGCGCGCCCTGATCCCGCGCGACTTCGAGCCGGGTTTCAAGGTGGCGCTGATGAACAAGGACCTCGAGACATTCCACACCATCGCCAAGGAGCTCCACGTGCCGGTGACGTTCTCCGCCCTGGCCCAGCACTACCAGCAGGCGGCGCTGGCCGCGGGGCTCGGCGAGCAGGACACCAGCGTGGTCTTCACGATCATCGAGCGCCTGGCCGGCATGCAGGCGCCGCGATGAGGGGGCGCCGCCAGCCGGCCAGGGCAGCCAAGGCCGCCAAGGCCGCAGGCAAGGCCGTCACCCAGTAGGTCAAGAAGACCGCCCGCAGCCTCCGCAGCGCGGTCGCGATCACCGCCATGGTAGACTCGGCCCTTTCCGGGAGGGGACACCACGATGCAGCTCGCCGACCCGACACGGCTCCAATCCAGCATCGACGCGGATCCCGAGTTCCGCATGGCCGCGCGCTACTGGAACGCCACGCTCAGCCTCGAATCACCCTCGCGCGCCCTTCGCATCGAGATCGCGGACGGCCGGGTCGCGAGCTGCCGGGAGAGCGCGCCCGGCCACGCGGCCACGATCACCGTCGTCGCGCCGGACGACGGCTGGGCGCAGTTTCTCGCCGCGGTGCCGCGGCCGTTCTACCAGGACCTGCTCG
>JACORX010000224.1 GCA_016179165.1 Candidatus Rokuibacteriota bacterium
TAGCCGGAGATGGAGATCGTCTTCCAGCGCGGCACGCGGCCCTTGCAGAAGGCGAACATGTCGGTGATGAGCCGCATAGACGGCGCGGGCGGGTAGATGTACGTGCCGCGCGCGATGTACTCCTTGAGGATGTCGTTCTGGACCGTGCCGGAGAGCCTGTCCGGCGCGATCCCCTGTTTCTCGGCCACGGCGATGTAGAGCGCCAAGAGAATGGCGGCAGTGGCGTTGATGGTCATGGAGGTGGACACGCGATCGAGCGGGATGCCCGCGAAGAGCTCCTCCATGTCCTCGAGACTCGAGATGGACACGCCGACCTTGCCCACGTCGCTCTTCGCCATCGCGTCGTCGGCGTCGTAGCCCATCTGCGTCGGGAGGTCGAAGGCGACCGAGAGCCCCGTTTGCCCCTGTTCGAGGAGGTAGCGATAGCGTCGGTTGGTCTCGACCGCTGAGCCGAAACCCGCGTACTGGCGCATGGTCCAGAGCCTGCCGCGGTACATCGTGGGCTGTATGCCGCGCGTGTACGGGTGTTCACCCGGGAAACCGACGTGGGTGACGTAGTCGTCGTTTGCCGTGTGCTCCGGCGTGTACACGCGCTCGATCGACGCGCCGTCGGATCCCGCGAAGAGCCCCGGCCTTTCGGGCGACTTCTCGAGCGCGGGCTTGAGCGTCCGCGCTTCCCACAGGCGCCTCGCGTCGTCGAGCCGCTTCTTTTCTTCGGGCGTCATAGTGGCCGATGCCTCAAAGAGGAATGTTCCCGTGCTTGCGCGGCGGGTTCGAGTCCCGCTTTGTGTGCAGGACGTCGAGCGCCTGGATCAGCCGACGGCGGGTGTCCCTGGGCTCGATGACCTCGTCGATGTACCCGCGCTCTGCCGCGGCGTAGGGATTTGCGAACTTCTCCCGGTACTCGCGGGTCTTCTCGTCCTTGAGCTTCGCCGGGTCCTTCGCCGCGTCCATCTCCCGCTTGTACAGGATGCTCACCGCCCCGTCGGGACCCATGACGGCGATCTCGGCGGTCGGAAAGGCGAAGTTGACGTCGCCCCGGATGTGCTTGGAGGACATGACGCAGTACGCGCCACCGTAGGCCTTGCGCGTGATGACGGTCAGCTTGGGTACCGTTGCCTCGCAGTAGGCGTACAGGAGCTTCGCCCCGTGCTTGATGATGCCGCCGAACTCCTGCGCCGTTCCGGGCAGGAACCCGGGCACGTCCTCGTAGGTGACGAGCGGGATGTTGAAGCAGTCGCAGAATCGCACGAAGCGCGCGGCCTTCAGGGAAGCGCTGATGTCGAGGCAGCCGGCCAGGTGCGCGGGCTGGTTGGCGACGACGCCGACCGGCCTGCCGCCGAGCCGCCCGAAGCCGACCACGATATTGGGCGCGTAGCCGGCGTGCACCTCGAAGAAGTACCGGTCGTCGAGCACCGGCTGGACGATATCCTTGATGTCGTATGGCTTGTTCGGCTGATCGGGAACGATCGACTGCAGCTCCTCGTCCACGCGGTCCGCGGGGTCGGTGGTAGGCCGCACAGGCGGATCTTCCAGGTTGTTCTGAGGCAGGAACGTCATGAGCTCGCGGATCAGCGCCAGGCACTCCTCCTCGCTCTCCGCGGCGAAGTGCGCGACGCCGGACGTCGTCCCGTGCGTCGCCGCGCCGCCCAGCTCCTCGAAGGAGACCTCCTCGTGCGTGACGGCCTTGATGACGTCGGGGCCCGTCACGAACATGTACGAGGAGTGCTTGACCATGAAGACGAAGTCGGTGATGGCGGGCGAGTAGACGGCGCCGCCCGCGCACGGGCCCATCACGGCGGAGATCTGCGGCACGACGCCCGAGGCCAGCGTGTTGCGCAGGAAAATGTCGGCGTAGCCCGCGAGCGAGACCACTCCCTCCTGGATCCGCGCGCCCCCGGAATCGTTCAGCCCGATCACGGGCACGCCCGTCTTCATGGCGAGGTCCATGATCTTGCAGATCTTGCGCGCGTACGCGTCGGAGAGTGAGCCGCCGAAGACGGTGAAGTCCTGCGCGAAGGCGAAGACGGGGCGGCCGTGGACGCGCCCCGAGCCCGTCACCACGCCGTCGCCCGGGATGCGCTGGGCGTCCATGCCGAAGTCATTGTTCTGGTGGACAACAAAACGGTCCACCTCCGCGAACGACCCCTTGTCGAGGAGGATTTCGAGCCGCTCGCGGGCCGTTTTCTTCCCCGCCTTGTGCTGGCGCTCGATCCGCTCCGGCCCGCCGGCCGCGTCGGCGGCCTCGTTGCGGCGGTGGAGTTCCTCGAAGCGATCCTGGAGGGACATGGGTGGGGCTCCTTGAGTGGTCGCCGCTGGGGAGTGCCCGGCGGTGCGCTCCTGTCTGGTGGGAAGTATAGGGGCCCGTCGCCGGGAAAGTCAATGAATGCGGGGCTTTTTCCCCTACTAGTTTGACTTCTCGAGGCGCCGTCTGGCATACTTTCCGCCCTATGACTCCGCTGGCCCAGGCCGTGCTGGTAATCTGCGCCGTGGTGCTGACCGTGGCGCTCGTTGTGACACTGGCGTCCTTCAGGCGCGCGACCTCGCGAGCGGAGATCGTGCTGCAGCTGGTGGAGCGGGAGATCCGCCCGCTGGCGAGCCAGGTCGAGGCGCTGGCGGCGGACGTGCGGGCGCTGGCGCAGACGGCCAACCGCGAGCTGGAGCGGGTCAGCGGCGTGGTCCGCCGCGTGGAGGACATCTCGCTCAAGATCGCGCGGGTGGTCGGCGTGGCAAACAGCCTGGCGTCATTCCGCGGCATCACGGGCGTGGGCTCGGGCCTCCGGACGGCGCTCAGCGTGTTTGTGTCGAGACTCAGGACATAGAGAGAGGGAGGACGCGATCATGTCGGACGAGCGTGGTGGGGACGCGGCTGGCTACATGGGCTGGTTCTTTCTCGGCGCCATCGCAGGCGCGGCGGCAATGCTGCTGCTGACGCCCAAGACGGGTACCGAGGCCCGCGAGCTCTTGACGGAGCACGGGCAGGAGTGGCTCAAGAAGGCGCAGGCGGCAGCGGAGGAAGCCCAGGAGAAGGCGGGCGACCTCTTCGGCAAAGGCCGCGAGTACTTCGACGAGCAGCGCAACCGCCTGGTCGGGGCTTTCGAGGCCGGCCGATCGGCCATGAAAGAGGAGATGGGGAAAGTCCGCTCCGACGGGTAGCGGCCACAGCGCGACACTGGGAGAGTGGGGGGGCCATTCGAGGCCCCCCAGCCTAAATGTGGATAGCTTGTCCGAGCGCGGCGAGCGTGGCTTCGAGCGCGGCTTCGGACAGCGTCGGGTGGGCGTGGATGGTGTGGATGATCTCCTCGATCGTGGTCTCGAGCGTCCGCCCCACCGCGAATTCGTGGATCAGCTCCGTCGCCTCGGGACCCACGATGTGGACGCCCAGGATCTCCCCCGTCCGCTTGTCGGCCACTACCTTTAAGA
>JACORX010000249.1 GCA_016179165.1 Candidatus Rokuibacteriota bacterium
GTACGAGGCCCATGGAATTGGACGCGTTCGCCACAAGATCAAGAGGTTTTTAGACTGAGCCATGTCAACACGTGAGAAAAGGTTCGCCATCTGCGTCGACAATCGTGGAGCCGGGGATCTCGACATCCGCAAGGTCTACCGCGTGCTGCAGGATAAGGACGCGGCCGCTACAGGCTACGTGCGGGTTATCGATGAATCCGGCGAGGACTACCTGTATCCCGCCGACTACTTCGTGATCATCGAATTGCCGCAGAAGGCGAAGCGTGCGTGGACCGCGACACGGAACTCCGCCATGCGGCGGAGCTCGTCGAACAACCCGCTTCAGCGGACCGGATCTCGCGTTGCTCGCTCCGGCCGCTGAGCGCCGTCGTTGGGCAGACGAGCGACGTGTGCCATGATAATGCCGACTGAGCGATCCTGTTCAGCTCGCGGCAACGCGGTGACCTGCCTGTTGGGGGGATGGTTGTGACACCGACGGTCACAAGGCTCACCGCCGTTCTGGCTGTTCTGCTTCTCGCAGCGCCGCTCGCCGTAGAGGCGCAGCCAGCCGGGAAGGTCGCCAGGGTGGCCACCCTGCGGACGACGAGCTGCCCGATTGCGCAGCCCTACCTCGATGCGATCGAGGAGGGGTTGCGAGAGCTGGGATGGGTCGCCGGACGGAACGTCGTCCTCGAGCATCGTTTCTCTGACGGCCACCCCGAACGCCTGCCGGGCCTCGCCGCCGAGGTCATTGCCTGGAAACCGGACGTCGTCGTCGCTCCGCTCAACACCGGGGCCCTCGCGCTGAAGCGCCTCACGACCACCATGCCCATTGTGTTCATCGTCTCGTACGATCCGGTCGCCGCCGGTCTGGCCGCAAGCCTGGCCCGTCCCGGAGGGAACGCGACCGGGATGACCGGCGCTGGCCCCGAAACCAGCGCCAAGAGGTTGCAGATGCTCCGGGAGTTGGCCCCGGCCGCCCGGCGCGTCGGCGTCATTTGGAACGCCGCGTTTCCCGGACTCCAGGACATGCGCAAGGCGGTCGATGACGCGGCTCCCGGACTCGGCATGACGATCGTTGACCACGACCCGCGAGTTCTGCGAAGACAGAGGGTTCGTTTGCTACGGTGTGAACCCGCCCGCCCAGTACAAGCGGGGCGCCGTTTTCATCGACAAGATTCTCCGGGGTGCGAGCCCTGCTGCCATCCCGATCGAGCAGCCGACGATCTACAACTTGGTGATCAACCTCAGGACCGCCAAGGCTCTCGGCGTCACCATCCCGCCGCCGCTGGTGCAGCGGGTGGACCAACTAATTGACTAAGAGTCTTGAAGAGCTGCGCAACCCCGCGTTGAAGTCGGCCGGCGCGCAAGCGCGCCGCTGTCTAAGGCAGCGTAGGGCGGCGGGCGCCGCATGAATGCAGCCGATGAACTCGGTATCGCGGGGCCACGGCGTCCGCGTCAGGTGGAAAGTCAGGCTTCCATGAGGATGGTGCGCGTTGTGCTCCTCGCCGTGGTCGGCCTCGGCCTGCTTGCCGTGCCGAGTGCCCCGCAGGCGCAGAGCCAGGTGTCGCCGCGGCGGATCGTCTTCCTGGCCAGCGATGGCGTGTACGTGCCGGCGTGCACACCGAATCCCCCTTCCGTGGGCGTGGTCGCGTTTCTCGAGGGGCTTCGTTCCCTCGGATACAGGGAGGGCCAGGATTTCACGATCGAATGCCGCTCTGCCGAGAGCCAATACGAGCGGCTCGAGGCTCTTGCGGCAGAAGTCGCACAGCGTAATCCGGCGGTGATCGTCGCAAGCGCAGCGCCGGCCTCGCTTGCCGCGAAGCGCGCAACGTCCACGATTCCCATCGTGTCGGTCTACACGGCCGACCCCGTCGGCCTCGGACTTGTGGCGAGCCTTGCCCGGCCGGGCGCCAACGTCACGGGACTCTCCGCATTGGCGTCAGACTACGTCGCCAAGTCTCTGGAACTGCTCAAGCAGGCAGCCCCTCGGACATCCCGCGTGGGAGTCCTCGGACACGGAGCGAATCCCACGTACGCGATGTACCGACGGGAGCTAGAACCGGCCGGGCGAGCCCTGGGGATCGCACTCGATTTCGGGCCGGTCAGTGCCCTCACCGATGTGGAGGCGACTCTTTCGGCGATGCAGAGGCGCGGAGCTGACGCGTTCCTCGTGATGCACCAGCCATTCACCTTCGCGCATCGCCAGCACATCGTCGATGTCGTGACACGGCGTCAGGTACCGGCAATCCACGGAAGCCGGGAGGCGGTCGAGTTGGGCGGCCTGATGTCCTACTCGGTCAGCGTCGAAGACGTGTTCCGGCGTGCTGCGCTCTTCGTGGACAGGATTTTTCGTGGCGTGAAACCCGCCGACTTGCCCGTCGAACAGCCCACAACGTTCCAGCTGACGATCAATCTCAAGGCTGCCAGGGCGCTCAGGCTGACAATTCCTCCGTCGCTCCTGCTTCTCGCTGATCGGATCATCGAGTAGGAGAGCAGCAGATGGCGATGGGCGTTCAATTGAGCGGCCCGATAGCGCCCGTGCCTCGGGAAGGCATATGCGTCGACATCTACTTGGCGCCCAACTGCGACATGCACCCGACGGCCGCTTCGCGCTCGCCGGTAATGCCAGCGTTGGGCGGCGAACGCAGCCGTCCATGGGTGCGTCCCGGTCGACCTGCGAAATGGGGGGGTGCGCAATGACTTCGATCGCGAAGGAGACAACGCTGCGTGCCGCTGTAGTGCAGGCCGGGGCGGTGCCGTTCGATACCGAAGCCTGCGTGGACAAGGCGATTCGCTTGATCGGGGATGCCGCCGCCCTCGGCGCGAACGTGATCCTCTTCCCCGAGGCGTTCATCCCCGGATATCCGAAGGGACTCAACTACGGTCTTGTGGTAGGCGCCCGCGATGCGGCCGGGCGGGAGGAATTCCGTCTCTACTTCGACGCGGCGATCGACGTACCCGGTCCGCACACGCAGCGGCTCGGCGAAGCCGCGGCGGCACACGGCAGTTACGTCGTGATCGGCGTGATCGAGCGCGAACTCGGCACCTGTTACTGCACGGTGTTGTTCTTCGCCCCGGACGGCCGGTTGCTCGGTAAGCACCGCAAGCTCATGCCGACTGCCATGGAGCGGATGATCTGGGGCTTCGGTGACGGTTCGACGCTGACGGCGGTGGATAGCCCCTACGGCCGAATCGGCTCGGTCATCTGCTGGGAGAATTACATGCCGATGCTGCGGATGGCGATGTACTCAAAGAACGTTGCGCTCTACTGCGCACCAACCGCCGATGACCGCGACACATGGTTGCCCACGATGCAGCACATCGCGCTCGAAGGGCGCTGTTTCGTTCTGACGGCTTGCCAGTTTCTCCGCAAGAAGAATTTCCCAGACACCGTGCGCGTGTCGCTTGGCGACTCGCCGGATGCCGTGCTGATGCGCGGCGGCAGCGCGATCATCAGCCCACTGGGCAAGGTATTGGCCGGCCCCCATTTCGGGGGTGAGACCATCCTGACCGCGACCCTGGATCTCAGCGACATCGGTCGGGGGAAATTCGATTTCGATGTCACCGGCCACTATAGCCGGCCAGATGTCTTTCAGTTGATCGTCAATGAGGCGCCGATGCTTGCGGTCGTTCCCAAGGCAAGGGACTGATGTGCACCGCCCAACAAGGCGCGGACAGGGTAATGCGACGACGACATGAGTGATACCTTTCGGCGGATTGTTGAACTCGTTCGGGGTGGGAACATCCAGGTATCAGTGCATGGGTACGATGAGATGGCGGCAGATGGTATCCTTGCTGGGGAGGCGATCGAGGGGGCTGTGGTCGCAACCGTCGTTGAGGACTACCCGGACTACTTCAAGGGGCCGTGTACTCTCGTGCTGCAGCGGGATCGCGGCGGGAATCCCATCCACGTCGTCTGGGGAATCCCGCGGGAGCAGACGTCGCCCGCGGTGTTGGTCACAGCCTATCGGCCTGATCCCATGCGTTGGACCGACGACTTTCTCCGGAGGAAATCATGAACAAGCGGCGTCAGACCAAGCTGGTTCGCGAAGGCGCGTATGCCGCGGAGGTGGAGGTCGAGTTGATCGAGGGGGAGGGCGGCTGGGCGCCATACCTCTCTCTTGATGACGCGCACAAGCTCGACGAAGTCCGTGAAGCCCTGCGGCGCGGCGATGTCCGAACGGCGTCGCGCCTC
Source organism: Candidatus Rokuibacteriota bacterium (assembly GCA_016179165.1). Lineage (GTDB taxonomy): Bacteria > Methylomirabilota > Methylomirabilia > Rokubacteriales > CSP1-6 > AR37. The sequence goes on from JACORX010000249.1 coordinate 4,178, forward strand.
GCCCGCGTGTTCAGCCTCACCCCACTCTCGGCATGAGGCCCGGCGAACAAGCGCATGCAGCGGGCGCGGCCGGGCCGCGCCGCTGATCCGCGACGTTCGCCGCACCACGCGAACCAATGCGCTGCGGCATCATCGAGGGGTGGAGGGTACTGATGATCCGGACAGTTGAGGCAGTGGTCGATCCGAATGGCAACGTCCGCCTGCTGGAGGACATCCAGCTGCCAGGGTCGCGTCGCGCATTCCTCACGATCCTCGACGATGCGCCACGGAGCGAGGAGAACGCGCTCTTGAGTGAGCGGGCCCTTGCTGGCTGGAGCCGGCCAGAGGAAGATGCCGCCTGGTCGCACCTTCAGCCGGCGGGATAGTTCTCGTCCCGCTCCCGTTCTCAGATCTCTCTCAGGGGCGAAGCGACGACCGGCTATCGTCTTGGCCGACGCTGGCGGCGGTGATTGGATCCTCTGTCAAGTTACCAGCAACCCGTACCGCGACCCACGAGCCGGTCACTTGACACCATCGAGCTTCGGATCTGGCTCGCTTCGCTCCGACAGCTATGCCCGGCCGGGCAAGTTGTTTACGGCCAGCGCGGACCTGATGGTCGCTCAGGTTGCGGCTCTGGCGCACGAGGCCCTCCATCAGCTCATCGAAGCGGTAATCAGCACGCCGCGCGGACCTCCTTGAAAACAGCGAATCCCAACGGACGTCAAACCACAACACGCAGCCGACGGCATTCGGTCGCGGCTGGTACCGAGCGTTGACCCCAGGAACTATCGCTTGGCGCCTATGCATAACGTATATACTTCACAGGTGATTACGTGGAATGAACCGAAGCGACGAAGGAACCTCAAGAAGCGCGGTTTGGACTTCAGCGACGCGGCGCAGGTGTTCGAGGGTGTGACCTACACGTACGAAGACGATCGGCTCGGGTATGGCGAGCGACGGTTCGTCAGCCTAGGCCTTCTTCGCGAGATCGTCGTGTCTGTCGTTCATACGGAAGAGGGCGACCACATTCACATCATCTCCATGCGAAAGGGGACGAAGCGTGAGCGCGAGATCTACTTCGAAAGCATCGCGAACTGACTGGCAGCGGGCCACTGCCCAGCGAGACCGCGCCATCAAGATCGAACGCGGTCACCCCGAGGCCGACCCTGCACACATCGTTCGGGGCATCGTCAGGCGTGGACTCAAGCCGCCAGCTGCCAAGGAATCAATCTCCCTACGCGTAGATCCTGAGGTACTCGGATGGTTTCGGGCCCAAGGCCCGGGGTGGCAAACCCGGATCAATTCGGTCCTGAGGGCGTACAAAGAGGCCGCGTCTCTGTCGAGGGCTCTAACCAGGCGATCAAGCGGCCGCCCTTGACGGGCACCGCTCATCGGCAGCGTGCGGGCGGCTAGGTGCGGGATGGAAGGACGGCGACCGCCTTGCCGGTGATGACCTTCTCGCCCTTCTGGTTCTCGGCCCAGAGATCGAGGTCGACCAGGTAGGTGCCATCGCCGTTCTTGGGCGGACGCTTCGCGACGACCTTGCCGCGGCAGGTGACGACGTCGCCGAGACGCACGATTGCGGCGAAGCGGACGCCGATCTTCCTCACGCTGCCCACTCCGAGCCAGTCGGTCACCGACTGCGCGACGAAGCCCATGGACAGCATGCCATGGGCGAAGACGTCGCCCATGCCGGCCGCTTTCGCGAAGGCGGCGTCCTGGTGGATGGGGTTGAAGTCGCCCGAGGCGCCGGCGTAGCGCGTCAGCTGGATCTGCTGGATGGGCGACTTCGCCAGCGGCGGCATCTCGCTCCCGACCTGCACGTCCTCCGCGTAGACCTTGGCGTATTTCATGGCTAGAGTCGGACGACGGTCGTCTGGCGCATGACGGCGACGATGTCGTTGTCCGAGTCGGTTACCGTGGCCTCTTGGACGACGAACGCCATGGGGCCGGACTTGCCCGCCTTCTCGTAGATGTCCGTGATGCGCCTGCGGCAGAGATAGGTCCGGCCGGGCCGGATGGGCTTGAAGTGCTCGAACTCCTGCTCGCCGTGCAGCAGCCTGCCGATCTCCACGCCGAGATCACGCAGGAGCGCGCCCGTGTCGGCCTGCTCGTCGCGGAAGGTGATGGGGAAGGTGGGCGGCGCGATGATGTCCCCCCACGGCCCCGCCTTGGCGACCTCGTCGTCCAGATAGAAGGGCGAGAGGTCGCCGATGGCGCGGGCGAACTCCTTGATCTTGCCGCGCTCGACCGTGACGGAATAGGGCGGGTACTCCTTGCTTTTCACGGCCGTGTTGATCTGGATCGGCATCAGGGCTTGGTCTTGCTCATCGCGCGCGCGAGGAACTTCTCGATGTTGGGGACGATGAAGCGCTCGTGACGCCCCTCGGCGATCTTCTCCACCTCGTCGAAGACGTCCACCTGGAAGAGGAGCCGCTTGCCGTCGGTCTCGACGAGCGTCGCCTTGGCCCGCACCGTCATGCCGAGCGGCGTCGCCGCCAGGTGCTTCATCTCCACCGCGGTGCCGACGGTGCCGGTGCCCGGCGGCAGGTGAGAGACGATGGCCGCCTGGGCGGCGGTCTCCATGAGGCAGACGACGTAGGGCGTCGCATAGACCTGGACGCCCTTGTTGCCGAGCGCGTCGGCCGTCAGCTGCTGGGTGACGACTTCCTCTAGTTCCGCGGTGAGCCCGACCTCGATCGGCATAACGCCCTCTCTTCTACCCGATTGAGACCGCGCGGTCAACCAGGTTCGGGATTTAGCGGGCGGGCCAGAGGAGGAACTGCAGGCCGAAGACCACGAGCAGGATCTCCAGGATGCGGAGGAAGGTCTTCTCGCTCATGCGGTCGATGAGCCGGCGGCCTATCCACGCGCCGCCGATCATCACCACGCCGATGTAGAGACCGGTCAGAATGAGCGGGCCGGTCAGGAGGTCGGCGCGGCGGAACATGATCCCGCGGGTGATATAGGCGCCGACAGTGCAGAGAGCGTCGGTGGCCAGGTAGCGCCCCTTGCGCAGGCCGTGGCTCAGGAAGAAAGGCGTCATGAGGGGGCCGACGGCCCCGACGATGGCCGAGAGGAAGCCGAAGCCGGCCCCGATCAGCGGGAAATGGCGGAGCCGCACGTTGACGCCGCTGTGGGCGAGCCAGCGCCGGAGCGGGACGGCGAGGACCATGAACGCGCCCAGGATGCGGGAGAGCCACTCGCTGTCGATGCGGGTGTAGAGCGTCGCGCCCGCAATGGTCGTGGGCACGGCGCCCACGAGGAAGGCCGCGACCACGCGCCACTCGATCTCGCGGCGGCTGAACCACACGCGCGCGCTGTTGCCGACCAGCATGCAGACGGTGAGCACGGGGACGGTCGCCTTGACGCCCACGCTCCAGGCGATGGCCGGGATCATGATGACGCCGGTGCCGAAGCCCGCGACGCCGCCGATCGTGGAGCCGACGATGGCTGCCGCGCCCAGGATCAGCCAAGCGGCCGTGCCGTGCATGACGCGCTAGTATACTCGACGCCATGCCCGTCCTCCTGGCGGCAGCGGGTTTCCTGCTCGTCGGGCTCGACGGCTCCGTCAACATCGCGTTCCCCGCCATGTCCGCGGCCTTCCGGGTCGGTCCCACGGCCATGCGCTGGGTCATCATCTACTACGTCGGGACGTACGCGCTGACCGCCTTCGCAGCCGGCGTGCTCGCGGACAGGCTCGGCCCGGGCCGCGTGGTGCGCGCGGGCCTCGTCCTCTCGCTCTTCTGCTTCGCCGCGTACGCGCTTGCGCCCTCCTTCGAGATCTTCCTCCTCCTCCGCGCGCTGCAGGGCGTGAGCGCGGGGCTGATCTACGGCGCGGTGCCCGCGCTCGTGACGCTCTCGCTGCCGGCCTCTCGCCACGCCTGGGGGCTCGGCTGGGCGAGCCTCGGTCTCGGGCTGGGTTTGAGCGTGAGTCCGATGATCGGCGGCGCGCTCGTGGGCGTCTTCGGCTGGCAGGCCGCGTTCCTCTACCGCGTACCGGTCGCCGCCGCGATCATCGTCCTGGCCGCCTGGACGCGCGAGGCGCGTCGCGATGGCGGCGGCGCGTGGCGAATGGTTGCGCCCGCCGACATCTTCCGCTGGCCGGTCCTCCAGGCCGGGCTTCTCGCCTTCCTCGCCAACTACGCCCAGTTCGCGGTCTGGCTCCTGGCGCCCTTCTACCTCGTCAGCGAACGTGGCCTCTCGGCCGCTGCGGGCGGGTTCCTCTTCATGCTCACGCCGCTGGCGATGGCCATCGCGGCGCCCGCCGCCGGGCGCGCGGCCGACCGCTGGGGCGCGCGCGGGCCCATGGCCGCCGGGCTCGCGGCCGAGGCCGCGGGGCTTCTGCTCGTCGCTCGCTGCGGCGGCTCGACGCCGATCGCGCTCGTCGGCGCCGCGCTCGCACTGGTCGGATTGGGCCTCGGCGTCTTCCAGGTGCCGAACATCGTCCAGACCATGGCCGCCTTTCCGCCGCGACAGCAGGGCGCGGCCGGCGGCTTCGCCTTCCTCTCGCGCACGACGGGCATCGTGGTCGGCGTCCAGACCGCGGCGTGGCTCTTTCACGACCGCGCGCAGATCCTGGGCTTCCTGCCGGCCTTCCGCTTCACCTTCACCGTGGCGGCCGCCGTCTGCGCGCTCGCCGCGCTCGCGGCGCTCCTGCCTGGACGCGAGCGGGGACCGCGTGCTACAAGTCACTCGGCATGAGCCGCTACCGGTGGATCATCCTCGGCGTCTGTCTCCTCGGCTTCATGCAGGTCCACATCCACCGTGTCGGCTTCGCTCCGCTCATCCCGACCTTCATGGGAGATCTCGGCATCACGTACGCCGCGGCCGCCACCATCATGACCGCCTACTTCTGGACGTATGCGCTGGTGCAGGTGCCCGTGGGCGTCCTCGCCGACCGGCTCGGGCCGCGGCGCATGATGCTGACCTTCCTCGGGATCCTCGTAGCCGGCGCGATCGCCTTCCCGCTGAGCCGCGACTATACGCAGAGCCTCGTCACGCGCAGCCTCATCGGGCTCGGCGCGGCGGGAGTCTGGCTGCCCGGACTCCGGCTCATCCACGAGTGGTTTCCGCCCCAGGAGCGCGGCCGGGCGACGGGGCTCTTCTCGGCGGGTGGCGGCATCGGCGGCACCGCGGCGCTGGTGATGGTGCCGGTGCTGGCGGCGCACCTCGGCTGGCGGTGGGGCTACGCCATGACGCTGGTCCCGCTCCTGACCACGCTCGCGCTGATCTATCTCCTCGTCCGCCCCGGCCCGCTCGCCGAGCGGCGCTCCCCGGCCGCGGCCTCCCGCGGCACCACGGCCGTATTAAAGGATGTACTGAGCGTCGCCGCCCTGTGGCCGCTCAACGTGGCGGTGCTCTTCTCCTATGGAGCCTTCATCTCTCTTGTCACCTTCATGCCGGCCTTCCTCATGAGACACGAGGGTCTGACGCCGGGCCATGCCGGACTCGTCACCGGCCTCATCACTGCGGGCACCGTGGTCTCCTGGCCGCTGGCCGGCTTCATCTCGGACTGGATGGGCCGGCGCAAGGTCATCTACCTCTTCAGCCAGGGCATGTGCGTGCTCTCGTGCCTGGCTTTCGCCCTGATCGTCCCGGGCACGGGGTGGGCCGGCGCCACCCTCGTGGCGCTCTTCACCGGGATCATGCTGGGCGGGCTCGTGACGCCCTTCGTCATGGTGGTCGAGCTCTTTCCCTCGGACCTCATCGGCACGGCCTCGGGTGTCGTCAACACCTTCTGCTTCGCGGGAAGCTTGCTCGTTCCCGTGCTCGTCGGCAAGATACTCGACATCAACGGCAGCTTCCCGGCGGCCTTCACGGCGTGCGCGGCCTTCGAGGCCGTGGCGCTCGCGAGCGCAGCCTTCACCCGTGAGACGGGGATGCACCGGCGCCCCGTCATGGTGACCTGACCATGCGCATCGTCGATCCGATGGGGAGCAGCGCTGTCTCCGCCAAGTCCCTGGCGGCCCGGCCGCGCTCGCTCGAGGGCGTGACCATCGCGCTGCTCGACAACTCCAAGCCGAACGCCGGCGTCCTGCTCGAGCGCGTGGGCGCGCTCCTGGCCGCCCGCAGTGGCGCCCGCGCAGTGCGGGCATGGGGCAAGCCCGGCGCCTCGACGGGCGCCGCGCCGGCCGTCATCGAGGAGATCGCAGCCGTCGCGCGCGTCGCGCTGACCGCCTCGGCCGACTGAGGCTCCTGTACGTCGTGGAGTGTCCACGACGCCGCGGAGCTGGAGGCGAGGGGAGTCGCCTGCGTCGTGCTGGGAACCGACGAGTTCATTCCGCTGGCGCGCGCCCAGGTGGCGGCCCAGGGTCTGCCCGGGCTTCCCATCGTCACCGTGCCGCATCCGATCGGCGGCATCCCGGCCGGGGCCGCGGCCGCCAAGGCCGGGCCGATCGTCGAGAGCGTGCTGCGCGCGCTCACATCCGACCCTGCCGCGGCTGTACACGCGGCGAGCGCGGCTGCGGGTGACGTCGAGGCACCTGACGATCTCGACCACTTCCAGGCATGGCTGATGGAGCGCGGCTGGGGCGACGGCTTGCCCGCCATCCCGCCCACGCGCGAGCGCGTCGCGGCAATGCTCGCGGGCGCTCGCAGGAGGCCCCACGAGGTCGCCGCCCTCCTCGTGCCGAGGCTCGGCAGGGCGACAGTCGAGGCCATAGCCGCCAACGCCGTGATGGCGGGGGCCCTTCCCGAGCACCTGCCCGTGGTGCTGGCCGCCGTCGAGGCCGTGGCGGACCCATCTTTTAACCTCCAGGCCGTGCAGACGACGACCCACCCCTGCTCGCCGCTCTGCATCGTCAATGGGCCGATCGCGGGGCGCCTCGGCATGAATGCCGCGGGCAATGTCTTCGGGCAGGGGACGCGCGCCAACGCCGCCATTGGACGGGCGCTCAGGCTGACGCTCCAGAACGTGGGCGGCGCGCGACCCGGCAAGGAGGACCGCGCCACCCACGGCCAGCCCGGCAAGTACGCCTACTGTATTGCCGAGAACGAGGGCGCATCGCCCTGGGAACCGCTGTCGGTCGAGCGGGGTTTCACCGAAGGGGACAGCACGGTGACCGTCTGCGGCTCGGAGGGGCCGCACAACATCAACGACCACGGCTCGACCACGCCCGAGGGTATCGTGACGACCGTGGCGGGAACGGCCGCGATCACCGGCTCCAACAATATCTACCTGGGCGGCGAACCGCTGATCGTCCTGGGGCCCGAACACGCGGCGACCGCCGCGTCCTCGGGCTGGAGCAAGGAGGACTTCAAGCGCGCGGTGTGGGACAGGGCCCGCGTGCCGCTCGCGCGCTTGGCGCCGGAGAACATCGAGCGCTTCGCGACCATCTACCCGGAGGGCTTCAGGGACAGGCCGCCCGAGACGCCGGCGCCCATCGCGCGCGACTGGCGGGACGTCATGGTCATCGTGGCGGGCGGCGCCGGCAAGCACTCGGTGTTCATTCCGACCTTCGGCAGCACGCGGTCGGTAACCCGACGCATCGCAGACTGAACAGGGGGGCTCGTCCCATGGAGACAGCGATCCGCCGAGCGATGTTGGTACTCACGGCCTGCGTCCTGGCAGCGGGGCCGGCCGGGGCGGACAGCACGGACCGCGACCCGCCGCCGGCGCGCCCCGCGGCCGCACCCTCGGCCGAGCAGGAGTACGGCCGCGGCATCGCCGCGCGCAACGCCAAGGACTGGCCGGCCGCCGCCGGAGCATTTCGCAAGGCGGTGGATCTCCGCCCCGCGTATCCGGAAGCCTGGAACGAGCTGGGCTACGCCCTCCGCAACCGGGGCAGGTACGCGGACTCGCTCAAGGCCTACGACGAGGCGCTGCGCCTGAAGCCGAACTTCCCCGAGGCGCTCGAGTATCTCGGCGAAGCCTACGTCAAGCTGGGCCGCGTGGACGACGCGCGCAAGATCCTGGAGCGCCTCAAGCCGCTCGACGCGGCCCGGGCCGGCGAGCTGGCGGCGGTGATCGCAAAGGGCAAGTAGGTCTGCCTCAGCGCGAGCCTACCTTGGGGATGGCGCCACAACGGGGGGATGGCGCCACAACGGGGGGGAGGGCGCCAGAACGGGCGGGGATGGCGCCGCGGCAGGCTACGGCGCCGTGTAGAGACGGGTGAAGTACTCGCTGACCATGCGGTCCGAGGAGAAGCGCTCGACGGCCATCGCGATCGAGGCGCGCATCATTGGCGCCCAGCGCCCGGAGTCGGCCCACGCGGGGAGCACCTCCCGCTCGAGGGTCGCGTAGAGGGCATCGAGGTCGCGCGCGTCCTGGTCGGGCCCGACGCGCTCGTCGCCGATCGCCCAGCCGGTGACGCCGTGCTCGCACCCCTCCGGCCACCAGCCGTCGAGGATGGAGAGGTTGAGCGTGCCGTTCATGGCGGCCTTCATTCCCGAGGTGCCGGAGGCCTCCATTGGACGGCGGGGTGTATTCAGCCACACGTCGCAGCCGCGGGTCATGAGCCTGCCCAGCGCCATGTCGTAGTCCTCGAGGAAGACGATGGACTCGGGCCACTGCCGGATCGTCTCGACGAGGAGGGCGATGACGGACTTGCCGGCCTGATCGGCCGGGTGCGCCTTGCCCGAGAAGACCAGCTGGACGCGCCGGTCCTTGAGGAGCGGCGCCAGCCTGTCGGGGTCGCGCAGGAGGAGATCGGGGCGCTTGTAGGTCGCCGCGCGGCGCGCGAAGCCGATGATGAGCGCGTCGCCGTCGAGCCTGACTCGTGTACGGGCTTCGACCTCGGCCAGCAGCTCGTCCTTCATCCGCCGCCGCGCGGATCGGAGCGCGTCGTCGCCCGCATCGGCCGCGGCGGCGATCCGCGGGTCCTGCCACGTGCCGCGGTGCACGCCGTTGGTGACGGCGATGATGGGCGCGGCGCCGTCCACGTGCGCCCACATGGCGCGCGCTGTCTCGCCGTGGAGCTGCGCCACGGCGTTGGCGCGGCGGGCGAGTCTCAACCCGGCCACGGTCATGTTGAACGGCTCGCCGCCGATCTCCCGCAGCTCGGCCTCCACGAGCTCGCAGCCGGCCCCGAGGCGCCGCAGCGTCCCGATGGCGTGGACCTCGTTGCCGGCCGGCACGGGCGTGTGAGTGGTGAAGACGATCTTCTCGCGCACCTCCCGCCACGCCGCGTGGAAGTCCGTCCCGGCCTCCATCCGGTCGGTGATCAGCTCGATCCCGGCGAAGACCGCGTGCCCCTCGTTGAAGTGGTAGAGGTCAACCGGAAGGTGGAGCGCGCGGAGCGCCCGCACGCCGCCGATGCCGAGCAGCATCTCCTGGGCGATGCGGCAATCGGGCGCGGGGTCGTAGAGGCGGCGGGTGATCCAGCGGTCGCGCTCGTTCACGGGCTCGAGCAGGAAGAGCGGCGCGATGGCGTAGCGGCCGACGCGCAAGACGCAGCACTCGACCTCGCGCGCGGCCACGCGCACGCGCACCCGCACTCCCGTGTCAGTGAGCGCGTCGGGCGGGTAGTCGCGCCACTCGTCGTACGGATACCCGTCGGGCCCGATCCGCTGGACGGTGTAGCCCTGCGTCCAGCGGAGGCCGATGCCCACGACGGGCAGGCCGAGGTCGCCTGCGGACTTCATGAAGTCACCGGCGAGGATGCCGAGCCCGCCGGCGTAGGAGTGGAACTCCTCATGGAGCCCATACTCCATCGAGAAGTAGGCGACGAGCGGCGTCACAGCAGAAAGCATACGGCAAAGCCCGCCTCGGCGCGAGCCTCCGGGCGTTCGAGCGTCCGTGGGTTGGAGTGGAGCAGGGCGCCGAGAAGGGTCCAGATGCGAGGCGCCGCCGACGGGACAGGCGGTCGAGAAGGGTTCAGATGCGAGGCGCCGCCCGACGGCTGCGGGCGAGGCGTACTCCCTGTACGTTGAGCCCGCAGCCGAGGGCGGCAACGAAGCAGATGAGCCCTTATCGACCGCCTGGCGCTGGAGTATAATGCTGGCCATGACGACCCAACTCGCCTCCAAGCGTTACGCCGTCGAGGACCTGAATCACGCGATCGACTTCTGTTACCAGCAGGGCTGGACCGACGGCCTTCCCGTCGTTCCCCCGACTGAGCGCGCCGTCCTCTCCATGCTGGACGCGGCCGGCCTCGAGCCCGACAAGCAGGTTGCCTTCATCACCAACCGTCAGGTCGCCGTCACCGCCGAGAAGGTCGCCGTCAACGCCGTCATGGCGGGGTGCCTGCCGGAGTACATGCCCATCGTCGTGGCCGCGGTCGAGGCGCTCGCGGAGCCGACGTGGGGGTATCACGGCCCCGCCACGTCCACGGGCGGCGCCGCCGTCCTCATGATCGTCAACGGACCCGTCTCCGCAAAGCTCGGCTTCAACTCGGGCGACAACCTCTTCGGACCCGGCTGGCGGGCGAACGCCACGACGGGCCGCGCCGTCCGCCTGGTGATGCGCAACGTCATCGGTACGCTGCCGGGCGCGCTCGACCGGGGGACGGTCGGGCATCCGGGCAAGTACAGCTACGTCATCGCCGAGAACGAGGCCGACAGCCCGTGGACGCCGTTCCACGTCGAGCGCGGCTTCAAGGCGGAGCAGAGCGTGGTGACCGTCATGGCGGCGGAGGGGCCGCACCAGTTCTACAACCAGCTATCGAGTACCGCCAAGGGCGTGCTGACCTCGCTCTGCGACGACATGAAGCACCACGGCAGCACCAATGGCCAGCCGCAGTACGTCGTCGTGCTCGCGGGCGAGCACATGCGCACGATCGCCAGGGACGGCTGGTCCAAGGCCGACATCCAGAAATTCGTCTTCGAGAACACGCAGAACTCGCTGGCGCACATCAAGCGCGTGGAGCGGCTGGCGGGGGCCGTGACGGCCGAAGACGAGACCACGATGCGGCCGATCGTCCCGAGCGCGGAAGACGTGCTCGTGATAGCGGCGGGCGGCCGGGCAGGGGCGTTTTCCTGCTATATCCCCGCGTGGGCCGGCGGCAAGAAATCGAGTCAGAGCGTCTCGAAACTCATCCAGGACAGGAGGGCATGATGGCAGGCTTCGAAATCCTCGACCCGACGGTCGAGCCACGGAAGCAGGCGCTGACGTTCGTGCCGAGGCCCGGCTCGCTCAAGGACAAGCGGATCGGCCTCGTCGAGAACACCAAGTTCAACTCCGACAAGCTGCTGGCGAAGGTCGGCGAGATTCTCAAGGCGGAGTACGGCGCCGCCGAGTACAAGATGTGGCGCAAGCACAACTCGAGCGTCCCGGCGCACGACGAGATCATCGACGAGGCGAAGCGCGGCGTCGACTGCGTCGTCGCCGGCGTCGGCGACTGAGGGTCCTGCTCGTCGGGCAGTGTGCTCGACGGAATCCTGTTCGAGAAGGCCGGCATCCCCGCCGCGTCCATCGTGACCGACGTGTTCGAGGGCACGGGCCATGCGATGGCCCAGTCCTGGGGCCTGCCGGACTACAAGTTTCTCTCGCTGCCGCACCCGATCGCCAACCTCAGCGAGGCCCAGCTGGACCAACGGGCGCGCGAGATCGCGCCGGAGATCGTCAAGCTGCTCCTCCAGGGCCAGGAATAGTCGCGACCCGGATGTTTCGCGCGTGACGATCGGCCCCGACTACCGCCCGCCCTGGTGGTATCGGGGCCGCCATCTCCAGACGCTGTGGGGCCCGCTGCTCAGGCGCGGCCGGCAGCCCCCGTTCCGGCGCGAGCGTGTAGAGACGCCCGACGGTGATTTTCTCGACCTCGACTGGCTTGCGAGTTGCGACCGCGACGTCCCGCTGGCTGTCATTCTCCACGGCCTCGAAGGGTCTTCGCGCTCGCACTATGTGTCGGGGCTGCTGCGCGAGATCGATCAGGTCGGCTGGCGGGGTCTCGTAGTCAATTTTCGCTCGTGCAGCGGCGAGGTCAACCGCTCCCGCCGCATGTACCACTCGGGAGAGACGGAAGACCTCGACTTCGTGCTCGGCCGCCTGACCGCGGGCGAGCCCAAGCTGCGCCTCGGGCTCGTGGGCGTGTCGCTCGGCGGCAACGTCGCGCTCAAGTGGCTCGCCGAGCACGGCGACCAGACCCCGGCGCAGGTGGCGGGGGCGGTGGCCATCTCCACGCCCTTCGACCTGGCCGCCTGCGCCGCCGCGCTCGACCGCGGGCTCAACCGGGCGCTGTACACGGCGAATTTCCTCTCGACCATGAAGATCAAGCTCGACAAGAAGGCGGCGCTCTACGAGGGCGTGATCGACCTGCCGGCCGCGCGGAAGGCGAAGACATTCGCCCAGTACGATCGGCTGGTGACGGCGCCGCTCGGCGGCTTCGCCAACGAGCGCGACTACTGGGTGCGCTCGAGCAGCGGCCCGCTGCTGCCGCGGATCCGCCGCCCGACCCTCCTGATCAACGCCGTCAATGATCCGTTCATCCCGGCCTCGGCTCTGCCGCGCGCAGCCATCGCCAAGTCGCGCTGGCTCGAGGCCGCCTTCGTGCCCGAGGGCGGGCACGCGGGCTTCCTCGAGGGCCCATTGGGCGCGCGCTCGTGGGCCGAGGCTCGCGCCGTCGAATTCCTGCGCCGCCATCTGCTAGGATAACCGCCGTGGAACTGAAGGACTGGATGAAGATCGGCGACGAGGCGGTCGACCTGATGCGGCGCTACCTCCGCATCGACACCACGAATCCGCCTGGGAACGAGATGGCGGGCGCCCGCTTCCTCGCACAGGTGCTCGACGGCGACGGCATCGCGAGCGAGACCGCCGAGTCGGCGCCGGGGCGGGGCAACCTCGTCGCCCGCCTCGAGGGCGATAGGTCGCTCGGCGGCATCGTGCTCCACCATCACATCGACGTGGTCTACGCTGATGAGCGCTACTGGACCGTAGACCCCTTCGGCGGCCTGCTCCGGGACGGCTACGTCTACGGCCGCGGCGCGCTCGACATGAAATCCACCGGTATCCTCCAGCTCGTGGCCCTGCTCGCCATCAAGCGCGCGAAGGTGCCGCTGAAGCGAGACCTCATCGTGCTCGCGACGGCGGACGAGGAAGCGGGGAGCCGCTTCGGCGCCCAGTGGGTCGCCGATGAGCGTCGCGGCTGGCTCGAAGGCGCCGAGTACGCGCTGTCCGAGCTGGGGCTGATCGCGGCCGGCGCCACGCCGGGCCGCGTGCCCTTCGCCTCCATCGTCATTTCGGAGAAGACGGGGCTGCCGCTCAGGCTCACGGCGCGGAGCGACCCGGGCCACGGGTCCATGCCATGGCCGGACACCGCGCCGCACCGCTTGGTCCGCGCTCTGGGCAGGCTGCTCGCCGCGGAGAGGCTGCCGCGCATCTTGCCGGAGATCCAGGAGTACTTCGCGCGCATGGCCTCGGTCCTGCCGGCGGGGGAGGGCGCGGGCTACGAGCGCCTCGAGGGATCGCTCCGCGATCCGGCCTTCCGAGCCCGCTTTTTCGCCGACCGCCACCGCGCCGCGCTCGTGAGGACCACGTTCGCCGTCACCATGCTCAAGGGCAGCGAGAAGCGGAACGTCATCCCGCCCGAGGCTGTTGCCGACCTCGACTGCCGGATGCTCGCGGGCGATGACCCCGAGGAGATCGTGGCCTGGGTGAGGCAGGTCATCGCCGATCCCCACGTCGAGGTCAGCCTGACGTCCACGCCCAAGGTGCCCAACCTCTCGCCGCCTGACACGGAGCTGTACAAGAGCCTGGCCGACGCGCTGCGCCGCCGCGCGCCCGGCGTCGTGGTGGCGCCCGAGATCATGACCAGGTTCACGGACAACTGGGTATTCAGGCGCTGTGGGCTCCACGCCTACGGTTTCGGACCGTTCGTCCTCGACGAAGGCGAGTGGGGGCGGATCCACGGCAACGACGAGCGCATCTCCGTGGAGACCCTGACGGCCGGCGTGCGCTGCTCTACGGAGATGCTCCTGGACATGGCCGCGGCCTGATGGCCCGTGCGCGGCTCGCGATCCGCCGCGGGACGGCGCGGGACCTGCCGACCATCCTCGCCCTGATCCGCGGCCTCGCGGAGTACGAGCACTTGGTACACCAGATGGAGGCGACGCCCTCCAGGCTCAAGCGCCACGGCTTCGGACGGCGGCCGTACTTCGAGACCCTCATCTGCCGGCGCGGGCGCACGCCCGTGGGCTTTGCGCTCTACTTCTACACGTACTCGACCTTCCTCGGCCGCCCCAGTCTCTATCTCGAAGACCTCTTCGTGCTACCCGAGGAGCGGGGCCGGGGAGCGGGCAAGGCGCTGCTGAGGGCGCTGGCGAAGATCGCGGTCGCGCGCGGCTGCGGCAGGATGGAGTGGACGGTGCTCGACTGGAACACGCCGTCCATCCGTTTCTACAAGGGCCTGGGCGCCCGCCTCCACAAGGAGTGGGTGCTGACGCGGCTCACCGGCCCGGCGCTCCGCCGGCTCGCGCGGTGAGTGGCCACGCGGCCGGACCTGTGCGCCGATGAACACGCAAGCGCGCGCCTTCGTCCTCGGGATGGGGGTGAACGGTCTGGGAGTTTCCCGAGGCCTGGGCGAAGCCGGGGTCCGTGTCTCGGGGGTAGAGGTGGCTGGCTGGGCGCCCGAGTTCTACTCGCGCTACTGTGAGCGGCTGGTATGCCCGAGCCCCGACACAGAGCCGGAGCGGGTCCTCGATCTCTTGCTGGTCGAAGGGGCGAGGCTGGAGCGCCCGGCTGTCCTGCTTCCAACGAGTGACGCCTTTGTCCGCTTGATGTCACGCCACCGCGCCGAGTTGCGGCGATGGTTCCTCTTCGCGCTGCCGCCGCCGTCCGTGTTGGAGGGGCTCGTGGACAAGTGGCTGCAGCACCAGATGGCCGTGCGAGCCGGCATTCCGTGCCCTCGGACGTTCCATCCTGGCAGCGTGGCCGAGGTCGCACGCATCAAGGATCACATCGACTACCCGGCCTTTCTCAAGCCCTGTGTCTCGCACCTCTGGGCTCCCGTCTTCGGAACCAAGGGGTTCCGGATCGATGGCCCGACCGACCTGGAGCGCCGCCTGGCCGAGATCGCGCCGTCCGGCCTGGACGTCATTGTCCAGTCCATCGTCCCGGGACCGAACACGAACCACTATATTGTCTGGGCGCACTTCGATGACTCGAACCAGCCGCTGGCGCTGTTCACCCAGCGCAAGATCAGGCAGTACCCCACGGACTTCGGGCTCGGGGCGCTGCTCGAGAGCGTTCGCGCCCCCGACGCCGAGGAACTGGGAGTAAGGCTCCTGGAGCGATTGCACTACCGCGGGATGGCCTGCATCGAGTTCAAGCGGGACGCCCGCACCGGCGAGCTCACCTTGATCGAGGTGAACCCGCGTCTGGGCCTGAAGAACATCTTCGCGACTCGATGCGGGGTCAACTTCCCCCTGCTCGCCTACCTGGACCTCACGGGCCAGAAGCCCGCGCCGGTGACCCACTACCGCGAAGGCGTCCGGTACCTCGTCCTGGGGAAGGACTTCCGGGCCTTCCTGGACTACTACCGGCGGGGGGAACTCGGGCCGGTCGAGTGGGTTCGAAGCGTGATGACCGCGCGCGTCTTCCCGTACTTCGCCTGGCGTGACCCGCTCCCGTTCGTCATGGCCGTCGCCGGCAACCTGTGGTGGCGGCTCCTGCATGGGCCCAAGAACGCCTGGCGAGCGATTCGGCGCCGCGCCGCACGGGATCGAGTAACATAGGCGCGGTCATGGATCCGGCCGCCCGCGCCTCAGGCGCACCTCTTCGCGTCCTTCACTTTCGTTCCACGTTCACCTTCGCCGGCCCCGAGAGAGCCCTGCTGACGCTGGGCGGGCCGCTGCACGAGCTGGGCGTGGACGCGAGGATCATCGCCTATTACCGACGGCGGTGGCCCGAGCCAGCCATCCACCGGCTGGTTGAACAGGGACGACGCGAGCAGCTCGACGTCGAGCAGTGGGATGATCGTTCCAAGTTTTCGTGGCGCACGGTCCGCCGCGTGGCGGACGAGTTGCGACGCGGGGAGTACGATCTCCTCGTCACGCACGACCACAAGACGAACCTGATGGGATATCTCGCCGCGCGGCGCTCGAAGATTCCCTGTCTCGCCGTGGCGCACGGCTACGACTTCTCGTTGTTGAGGATGCACCTCTACCGTCGTATCGATCTGGTCGTCCTGCGCCGCTTCCCGCGCATCGTCGCGGTGTCCGACAGCCTGCGTCGGGAATTGATCGCGGCGGGCTTGTCTCCGGATCGCATCTGTGTGATCCCGAACGCGATCGACGTGGCGCGGTTCGCAGAGGGCGCCGGTGACCGGGCCGCGGAGTGGCGCCGCCGAGTAGCCGAACCTCGAGCCCCGGTGATCGTGACGGTAGGGCGGTTGTATCCGCAAAAGGGCCTGGAATACTTCGTCGAATCCGCCGCTCAGATCCACCACGTGGTGCCGCAGGCCCGCTTCTGGGTCGCGGGGGAAGGAATCCAGCGCGGGCAGCTCGAAGCACAGATCCAGGGCCTCGGGCTGGAGGGTGTGGTCACCCTGCTGGGCCAGCAGCACGACATTGCGGCCATCATGGCAGCCAGCGATGTGTTCGTGATGCCGTCACTGGGGGAGGGCCTCAGCAATGTGCTGCTGGAAGCCATGGCACTGGGCAGGCCCGTGGTGGCCACGCGGGTGGGGGGCACGCCGGAAATCGTGCGGGATGGTGAGACAGGATGGCTGGTCCCGCCCCGTCGGCCTGAGGCACTCGCCACGGCTGTCATGAAGATTTTGAAGAATCCCGATCTCGGGGCACGAATTGGGGCGTGGGGGCGAGACCTCGTGGCGAGCCGCTTTGGTGCCACGCACGTCGCCGCGCAGATGGCCGAGCTATTCCGTCAAGTAGCAGCCTCGCGCGGGTCTGAGGGCGATGACCGGGCACCAGACACTGGTTCCCCGGCGAGGCGCGCGGTGAGCGCTCGACTGGGACAATGGCTCCGCCTGGGACTCCGTGTCGTTCTCCATCTGTTCTGCCTCCCCTTTCGGCCGAGCGCTCCCCGAGTGCTCCTCTGGCACAGCCTGGACCGATCCGGGGGGCCTGTCTCTCTGAGGCCGGAGCTCTTCGCGAAACAGCTCGCATGGCTGGCGCGCAAGGGCTACGAGACCTGGCCCGCGAGCCGGTACGTCGACGCCCTCATCAAGAAGGAAGACCTTCCGGACCGGCTTGTCGTGCTGACGTTCGATGACGGCTACACCAGTGTCCTGGAACAGGGGCTGCCCGTGCTCCGAGCGCACGGCTTCTCCGCCACCGTGTTTCTGGTGACGGGCGCTGTCGGGCAGATGCCACGCTGGGCCACGTATACCACGCACGTCGCGAACGAGCGAGTCCTGACGTGGAGCGAAACACAATCGGCAGTACGAGACGGGCTGGAGTTCGAGTCTCACACGCACTCGCATCCTTTTCTGGTGGGGCAGCCGGACGAGCGCGTCCGAGAGGAGCTCGCGAGCAGTCGCCTGGAGTTGGAGCGGCGAGGATTGGGCCGGGGTCGGGTCATCGCGTGGCCCTATGGGGCGTACGAGACGCGCCTGGGAACCTTGGCTGTCCAGGAACGCTACACCGCCGGATTTCTGGATGACTTCTATTGGCCCCTGCGCCGGAATCTGGACCTCTTTCGTTTGAACCGCGTTCCCGTCAACCCGGAACTCGGTGTGTTCGGCATCGCCTTCGCGCTGGGAAAGGGCGTCGAAGTGTGGAGCTGGCTGCGTGATCGGATAAGGCCCGCGGACTCGTGGCTCAAGCAGTCTCGGCGGATCCCGTTTGTGCCAATGTGACGTGAGACACCTGCCTTCGTCGAAGTACTGTCGAGAGGTAGGTGCATCACTACCCGCGAGGAGAGGATCGTTGGCGCCGGGCGATGAGACATGACGGCCGCTGTCGAGGCACGCCGAGGCCCATGCTGGTATGCTGTGGCGGGCCTCGTCATGCGCGTCATCGTGGACCGGCTGTCCAAGACCTATCGCGACCGGACCGGCCGGGAGCTGGCCGCGCTCGTGGACATCGCTCTCAGGGTCGAGCCGGAGGAGTTCGTGGCCGTCCTCGGCCCCTCCGGCTGCGGCAAGTCCACGCTCCTCGGTATCATGGCCGGGCTCCTGCCGGCGACGGCGGGCCAGGTCTTTTTCGAAGGCGAGCGCCGGGACGGCCAGCCGCTGACGGCCACGGTCTTTCAGGAGTTCGCCCTGTTCCCCTGGCGGAGCGTGCGGCGCAACGTCGAGTTCGGCCTCGAGGAGCTGGGGGCGGCTCCTGAGGAACGGAAGGAGTGCGTGGCGCGTTTCATCGCCATGACGGGGCTCGAGGGCTTCGAGGACAAGTTCCCCCACCAGCTCTCGGGCGGGATGCGGCAGCGGGTCGGCATCGCGCGCGCGCTGGCGGTGGACCCGGCCGTGCTGCTCATGGATGAGCCCTTCTCGGCCCTCGATGCCCAGACGCGAACGCTCATGATGGAAGAGCTGCTCGGCATTTGGGAGCGGGCGCGCACGAGCATCGTCTACGTCACGCACAACATCCAGGAGGCCGTCTACATGGCCGACCGCGTCGTCGTGCTCTCGCGCCGGCCGGGACGGGTGCTGGACGTGGTGCCTATCGAGCTCAAGCGGCCGCGGCACGAGGGGCAGATGGGCGAGCCTGCCTTCGTCCACGCGCAAGAGCGCATCTGGGGGCTGATCAAGACGCAGGCCCAGGCGGCGCTGCGAGAGGGGCGCGCGTGAGCGGCTCGTCGCGAGTGGCCGTCCAGGACCGCGCGGCCTTCCTGCGCCGCCCCGAGCACCGGCTGCTCCGGGTCGCCGCGCTGGCCGGGCTCGTCGTTGTCTGGGAGGCGCTGACGAGGGTCGGCTGGATTCCGGCGCTCTTCCTGCCGTCACCTGTCGGCGTGCTGACGGAGCTCGGCGAGATGGCGGCCTCGGGGCAGCTCTTCGTGCATCTCGGCGCGAGCCTACGCCGGCTCCTGCTGGGTTTCGCCGCGGGCGGCGGCGCCGGCGTCGCCGTCGGGGTCATGACGGGGTTTTTCTCTCGGGCAGATGCCGTGGGCCAGCCGCTCATCGCCGCGACCTTCCCCATCCCGAAGATCGCGCTGCTGCCGCTCCTGATTCTCTGGCTCGGCATCGGCGAGCCGTCCAAGGTCGCCGTCATCGCGCTGGGCGTCTTCTTCCCGATGGCGATCAACACGTACGCCGGAGTGCGTGAAGCGGACCCGTTGCTTGTGCGCGCAGCCGTCGCATTCGGTGCAGGCAGGTGGAGCGTCATCCGGAAGGTCATCGTGCCCTCGGCCCTGCCCATGATCTTCGCGGGGCTCAAGCTGGGGGCGGGCACGGCGCTGCTTCTCCTGGTCGCGGCCGAGATGATCGCCGCAGACTCCGGCATCGGCTTCCTCGTGCTCCACGCGGGCAACATCATGGACACCACCAAGCTCATGGTGGGGATCGTGGTGCTCTCGCTCCTCGGCCTGCTCTCACACTGGGCGCTCGCTTGCTGCGAGCGGCTGGCGGTGCCGTGGCGACATACCTAGGTCCACGCTGGTGACCAACGGAGGCTTCTCGATGCGCCGGATCACTGCACTCGTCCTGGCGGCCTGCGCGGCCGCGGTCCTTGCGGGCACCGCGCCCGCGCACGCCCAGCAGAAGGTCAAGGTCGGCGCGCTCAAGCTGACCTCATCGGCGCCGCTCTTCATCGGCGTCGAGAAGGGCTTCTTCAAGGAGTTCGGCATCGAGCCCGAGCTGGTCTTCTTCCAGGCCGCCGCGCCCATCGCCACGGCACTGGCGACGGGGCAGCTCGACGTCGGCGCCACCGGCGTCACGGCGGCGCTCTACAACATCGTGCTCGGTGGCGAGCAGATGTGGATCGTGGCCGACAAGGGGCGCGAGTGGCCGGGTTACCCGCTCACGGGCATCGTGGTCCAGCGGGATCTGTACGACGGCGGCCTGCGCGGGATCGGAGACCTCAAGGGCAAGCGCATCGGCATCACCACGCTGGGCTCGACCTTCCACTACCACCTCGGCAACGTTCTCGAGAAGGTCGGGCTCAGCTTGGCCGACGTACGCGTGGTGCCGCTGCAGACGATGCCGGCGGCCATCGAGGCGCTCAAGGGCAAGCAGGTGGACGCGATCCTCCTGCCTCAGCCCTTCCCGGGTGTGGCGGAGTCCCAGGGCTTCGGCAAGATCCTCTTCTGGGCCGGCGACCTCCACCCGTGGCAGATCGCCACCGTCTTCTACTCGAAGAAGTTCGCGGCCGAACGCAGGCGCGCGGTCGATTTCATGAGGGGCTATGTCAAGGCCTCGCGCTACTACTACGACGCCGTCCTGGTCCAGAAGGACGGCAAGCGGGCGCCCGGCGCCGACTACGACGAGGTGGTCCGCATCACGGCGAAGTACACGGAGGCGCGGCCCGAGGTCATCCGCCTCGGCTTCCCCTTCCAGGACCGGAACGGGCGCCTGCTCGTCACCGACATCGAGAGACAGATGCAGTGGTGGACCCAAAACGGGTTCATGAAGCGCACGATCCCACTCAAGGGTATCGTGGACACGTCGTTCGTGGAGGAGGCCGCCAAGGCCGTCCCCGAGAAGTGAACTCACTAAACGAAGAAGCGCTCCATGCGCATGCGCCCGCTTGTGCTCGCCGCCGCCCTGGTGAGCCTCGTCCTGACCGGACACGCCGCAGCTCTCGAGGTTGGCCAGAAGGCGCCAGACTTCACGCTGGCAGGTCCCGGCGGCAAGCAGATCAAGCTGTTCGGCCCCCCGACGGCCTATCTCATCGACCGGCAGGGGCGGCTTGTCGCGCGCATGGTGGGTGGGCGGGACTGGAGCACGCCCGCGGTGAAAGACCTGCTCCTCGAGGTGCTAAGGCAGCCCGCCAAGTAGTCCCTTCGCCTCGTTGCCCCGTCCCGGCGGGCCTGCTATCATTTTCCCGTCGTGACGGCCCCCTTCACGAAGGTCCTGATAGCCAATCGCGGTGAGATCGCGGTGCGGGTCATCCGCGCCTGCCGCGAGATGGGCATCGCGACGGTCGCCGTCTTCTCCGAGGCCGACCGGGAAGCTCTGCACGTACTCCAGGCCGACGAAGCGGTCGCCATCGGCCCCGCGCCGGCCGGCGAGAGCTATCTCAAGCAGGACACGATCATCGCCGCCGCGCGCGCCACGGGCGCCCAGGCCATCCACCCGGGCTACGGCTTTCTTGCCGAGAACGCGGCCTTCGCTGAAGCGTGCGCCGCGGCAGGGCTCGTCTTCATCGGCCCGCCGCCTGCAGCCGTGCGCGCGATGGGCGACAAGATGGCCGCGCGCCGCGTGGCGATCAAGCTGGGCGTGCCGCTCGTGCCCGGCACCTCCGAGCCTCTGGCCGACGGCGCCGAAGCCGCGCGCGTGGCGAGAGAGATCGGCTATCCGGTGATGATCAAAGCGGCCATGGGCGGCGGCGGCAAGGGTATGCGCCTCGTGCACGCCTACGCCGAGCTCGAGGGCGCCCTGCGCGCCGCGCGCTCCGAGGCAGGCTCGGCCTTCGGCGACGCGTCCGTGTATATCGAGCGCTACATCGCCGAGCCCCGCCACGTCGAGATCCAGATCCTGGCCGACGCCCACGGGACCGTCGTCCATCTGGGTGAGCGCGAGTGCTCCATCCAGCGGCGCCACCAGAAGCTCGTCGAGGAGAGCCCGGCTCCATGCGTGGACGCGGCCATGAGGCGCAGGATGGGCGAGGCCGCCTGCAAGATCGCGGCGGCGGCGGGCTACGTGAATGCCGGCACGGTGGAGTTTCTCGTGGACCGCGACCGAAACTTCTACTTCCTCGAGATGAACGCGCGGCTGCAGGTCGAGCACCCGGTGACCGAATTCGTGACCGGGCGGGACCTGGTGCGCGAGCAGATCAGGATCGCCGCGGGGGAGA
>JACORX010000226.1 GCA_016179165.1 Candidatus Rokuibacteriota bacterium
GCAGTCGGGGTCGGGCTTCTCGTAGTTCATCGTCGGCGGCAGCACTCCATGATGCAGCGCAAAGGCCGTCGCGATGGCCTCGATGCCGCCGGCCGCGCCGAGGAGATGCCCGGTCATGGACTTCGTGGACGACACCGCGAGCTTCTTGGCATGGTCGCCGAACACCCGCTTGATGGCGATGGTCTCGAACTTGTCGTTGTAGGGCGTGGAGGTACCGTGGGCGTTGATGTAGCCGACGGCCGAGGGATCGAGCGAGGCGTCGCGGAGTGCTGAGGCCATGGCCCGGGCGGCGCCGTCGCCCTCGGGGTCGGGCGCCGCCATGTGATAGGCGTCACCGGTCATGCCGTAGCCCACGACTTCGGCGTAGATGCGGGCGTCGCGCTTCCCGGCGTGCTCCAGCGACTCCAGCACCACCAGCCCCCCGCCCTCGCCGCACACGAAACCGTCGCGCTCGGCGTCGAAGGGACGGGACGCCCTCGTCGGGTCGTCGTTCCGCGTCGACATGGCCTTCATCTGGCAGAAGCCCGCGATGGTCAGCGGGAGGATGATGGCCTCGGAGCCGCCGGCGATCATCACGTCGGCGTCTCCACGTTGGATGATACGCGTTGCCTCGCCGATCGCGTGGTTGCCCGTGGCGCAGGCCGTCACCACCGACGAGTTCGGCCCCTTGGCGCCGAAGCGCATGGAAATCGCGCCCGAGGCCATATTGATGATGATCATCGGGATGAAGAAGGGCGAGACGCGGTCGGGCCCCTTCGTCCTGAGGGTCTCGTAGTTGTCGAGCAGGGTCTCGAGGCCCCCGATGCCCGAGCCGACCAGCACCCCGAAACGCGCGGCGTCCACACGGTCCGTCTTGAGCCCGGCATCGTCTACGGCCATCACGGCGCAGGCGACGGCGTACTTGAGGAACAGATCGAACTTGCGGTCGTCCTTCTTGTCGATGTACTTGAGCGGGTCGAAGCCCTTGACCTCGCCGGCGATGCGCGTGGCATAGCCTTCCGTGTCGAACCGGGTGATGGGGCCGATCCCCGAGCGGCCCGCGACGAGGGCGGCCCAGAACTCGTCCGCGGTGTTCCCCACGGGCGTGACGGCTCCCACCCCGGTGATCACCACTCGGCGCTTGTCCATGGCCATGGGCTCCGACCGGTCGCCGGCTACTGGTTCTCCTTGATGTAGCTGATGGCGTCCCCAACGGTCGTGATCTTCTCCGCGTCCTCGTCGGGGATCTCGAGGTCGAACTCCTCCTCGAAGGCCATCACCAGCTCGACCGTGTCGAGCGAGTCGGCCCCCAGGTCCTCGATGAACTTTGCGTTGGGGTTGACCTCGTCCTCTTCCACCCCGAGCTGCTCGACGATGATCTCCTTGACCCGTTCCTCTACCGGCTTTGCCATGAACACCTCCCACTTCCGCGTGGATTGAACTCACACCGCCGATGCTGCGTCGCCCCCCCCGGATGCTGCGCCTCCCCTAAAGGGGTCCGTGCTACATGTACAGGCCGCCGTTGACGTGAATGGTCTGTCCGGTAACGTAGGCGGCACCGTCACCGGCCAGGAATCGTACCACCTCCGCCACCTCCCGCGCCGCGCCGACCCGCTTGAGCGGCACCTGCTGGAGCAGGGCCTCCCGCGCCTCCGCCGGAATCCCAGCAGCCATGTCCGTCTCGATCAGCCCCGGCGCCACCGCATTGACCAGGATGTTCCAGTGCGCCAGCTCACGCGCCGCCGCCTTCGTGAGGCCGATGACGCCCGCCTTGGCCGCCGAGTAGTTGACCTGGCCGGGATTGCCCATGGCCCCTGCCGTGGATGCGATACTAATGATGCGCCCGCTCTTCTGCCGCATCATCGACTTGGCCACGGCCCGGGTCATCAGGAACACGCCCCTGAGGTTCGTGTCCAGGACCTGGTCCCAGTCGTCGTCCTTCATCCGTACCAGTAGCTGGTCTCTCGTGATGCCCGCGTTGTTGACCAGCACGTCGATGCGCCCGAAGCGCTCCTTCGCCGCATCCACCAGCCGGTCGCAGTCTTCGCGCTTCGACTGGTCGGCCGCGACTCCCAGCACCGACGCGCCCAACGTCTCGATCTCCGCGACCGCGGAGTCGAGTCGGGCCGCATCGCGGCCAGAGACTACCACGGAGGTGCCGTCCTCCGCCAGCGCGCGGGCGATGGCCAGCCCTATCCCGCGCGTGCCGCCCGTCACGACGGCAACCCGGCCGGCCAGCGGCTTGCGGTCCGTCACGAGCCCGACCCTGCCCCGAGCGCGGCGGCCACCGCGTCGAGCGAGTCGGGGTCCTCGACAGCAAGGCCCCGGGCGCCCTGGATCGTGCGCTTGAGCAGCCCGCTGAGGACGCGCCCCGGTCCGACCTCGAGCCAGACCGTGGCGCCCTCGCGCGCGAGCGCCGCCAGGCAGTCGGTCCAGCGGACCGGGCTCGCCACTTGGCGGATCAGGAAGGGCTTGACGTCGTCGGCCGTCGTGGTCAGACCGGCGTCGACGTTGCGCACGATCGGCACGCGTGGAGCGCGCACGGCCACGCGCTCCAGCTCGGCGGCCAACCGGTCGGCGGCGGGCTTCATCAGCGCCGAATGAAACGGCGCGCTCACCGGCAGCACCACGCTCATCCTGCCGCCGAGGGCCGCCGCGCCCTTGAGCGCCCGCTCGACCGCGGCCCGGTGTCCCGCGATGACGATCTGGCCGGGCGAGTTGATGTTGGCGACGTTGACGACCTCGCCCTGCGCCGCCTCGGCGCAGGCCTTCTCGGCCGTTTCCACGTCGAGCCCCATCAACGCCGCCATGGCGCCCGTTCCCACCGGCACGGCGTCCTGCATGAACTCGCCGCGCTTGCGCACGAGCCGCACAGCGTCGGCAAAGCCGAGCGCGCCCGCGACCACGAGGGCGGAATACTCGCCCAGGCTGTGCCCCGCGCAGAGGTCGGGGCTGATCCCGCGCTCGGCGAGCACGGCCGCCGCTGCCACGCTCGCCGTCAGGATGGCGGGCTGGGTATTGACGGTGAGCGCGAGTTCCTCCGCCGGCCCCTCGAAGCAGAGCCGCGCGAGGGGGAAGCCGATGGCCTCGTCGGCCTTGCGCCAGACGTCGGCCGCCGCCGGCGAGGCATCGGCAAGGCGCTTGCCCATGCCGACCGACTGCGAGCCCTGCCCCGGAAAGAGAAACGCGATCTTCATCGAGCCCTTACCAGCGAAGCAGCGCCGCGCCCCAGGTGAAGCCTCCGCCGAAAGCCGCCATCAGCACGAGGTCGCCCGGGTTGAGCCGCTTCGAGGTCCACGCCTCCTCGAGCGCCACGTACACCGAGGCGGCGCCCGTGTTGCCGTAGCGGTCAACATTGACGAACACGCGATCCATGGGCAGCTTGAGCCGCTTCACCGCCGCCTCGATGATGCGCAGGTTGGCCTGGTGCGGGATGAAGAGTGCCAAGTCCTGCGCCGTCAACCCGTTCCGGCTGAGGATCCGCTCCGCGGCGTCGCCGAACATCCGCACCGCGACCTTGAACACCTCGTTGCCCTTCATCCGGGCGTAGTGCATCCGCTTGTCCACGGTCTCGTGGGTCGCCGGGTTGCGTGAGCCGCCGGCCGGCTGGATCAGCAGGTCGCCGTACCGCCCGTCGGAGTAGAGGTCGGTGTCGAGGATGCCCGCGTCCCCGTCTGAGGCGCGGAGCACCACCGCGCCCGCCGCGTCGGCCAGGAGGATGCACGTGCCGCGGTCGGTGTAGTCCGTGATGCGCGACAGGCACTCGGCGCCGACGCACAGCACCGTCTTGTACTTCCCCGTCTGGACGTACTGCGAGCCGATCGAGAGGCTGTAGATGGAGCCGGAGCAGGCGGCGTAGACGTCCATGGAGCCCGCGCTCTTGCAGCCCAGCTGGTGCTGGACGATGTTGGCCGTGGTCGGGAAGGCCATGTCGCCCGTGGTCGTGCCCACAACGATGAGGTCGATCTCGCCGGGCTCGACCTGGGCGCGATCGAGAGCCTGTTGCGCCGCCTTGAGCGCCAGATCGGACGTCGCCTCGCTCTCGTCGGCGACGTGCCGCTCGCGGATGCCGGTGCGCTGGACAATCCACTCATCCGAGGTCTCGACCATCCGCCCGAGCTCCGCGTTGGTCAGGATGCGCTTCGGGGCATACGCGCCGATGCCGATGATCCGGGCGTGGGTCATTCGCGGCCCCCCTCGCGCCCCTCGGCCAGCTCGGTCTCGGCTTCGAGGGCGGTCTTGATGTGCTCATTGACGCCGCTCGTGACCCACTCGGCAGCCACGCGGACGGCGTTCTTGATGGCCTTCACCGGCGAGGCGCCGTGGCAGATGATGGAGGCGCCGTTGATGCCGAGGAGCGGCGCGCCGCCCATCTCGGTGTAGTCCACGCGCCGCTTCATCCGCGCGAAGGCGCGCTTCGAGAGCACCGCCCCCGCCAGCGAGAAGTTGTCGCGCCCGAGCTCCTGGCGGATCATTTCCGTCAGCATCTCCGCCAGGCTCTCGGAGACCTTCAGGCAGACGTTGCCGGTGAATCCGTCGGTCACCACCACGTCGCAGCGGCCGTTGTAGATGTCGCGCCCCTCGATGTTCCCGATGAAGTTGAGCGACGAGGTCCGGAGCTCCTCGAACGCCTCCTTGGTCAGCTCGTTGCCCTTCCCCTCCTCCTCGCCCACCGAGAGCAGGCCGACGCGCGGGTTGTCCTTGCCGACGATATCGCGCGAGTAGACGTGGCCCATGACGGCGACCTGGAAGAGGTGCCGCGGCTTGGGGTCCACGTTGGCGCCGGCGTCGATGAGGATGGTGTAGCCGGAGAGGCTCGGCAACGCCGCGGCGATGGCGGGCCTGTCCACGCCCGGCAGGACTCCCAGCACGTGCATGCCGATCGCCATGGCCGCGCCGGTATTGCCCGCCGAGACGAGGGCCTGGCACTCGCCCTCCTTGCAAAGCTCGGCCGCCACGCGGAGGGAGGAATCACGCTTGCGCCGGAGCGCGTGCGCCGGCGGCTCGGCCATGCCCACGACCTGGCCGGCGTGGCGCACGGTGATCGGCAGGTCCTGCGCCTTGAGGCGGACGATCTCGCGCTCGACGGCGGCCCTGTCGCCGACCAGCACCGAGGCAAGCCCGAACTCCCCGGCCGCCGTCACGGCGCCCTCGACAACGACGGCGGGACCGAAGTCCCCGCCCATGGCATCTACCGCGATCTTCATCCGCCGCGGATCTCCCGTCCGGGCGCTACTCGCCCTCGACCGAGAGAATTTCCCGCCCCTTGTAGAAGCCGCACTTGGCGCAGACCTGGTGCGGCAGCTTGACTTCCCTGCACTGCGGGCAGACCGAGCGGGTGGGCGCGGTCATCTTGTAGTGCGTCCGGCGCTTGCGCCCGCGCGTTTTCGAATGGCGTCGCTTTGGCAGCGGCATGTGTTCGTGGCTCCTCTGCCGGGCTCACGGGCCCGGCCCAGCAGGTTATTTGGACAGCCGGTCGGCTAGGCCCTTGAGCGGCGACCACCGCGGGTCGGCGGCGGGCGGGCAGGCGCACGGGGCCGCGTTCCGGTTCACGCCGCACGTCGGGCAGAGACCACCGCAGCCCTCGCGGCAGAGCGGCTTCATCGACAGCCCAAGAGTGGTCTCGGTCTCGAGCAGGGCGTTGAGATCGATCAGGTCGTGGGCGTAGACGTCGGTCTCGAGGTCGTCCCTGCCCAGCTCGCGCTCCTCGCCCCGCGTCGCAGCGCCGGGCACGAGGCGCGTGTCCACGTTCGCCTCCACCGTCGCCTCGTACGGCTCGAGGCAGCGCGAGCAGACCTGGGGCACGCGCGACCGGACGAGCCCGTGGACGAACACGACGTCGCCGTCCTTGTCCACGGCGAGCTCCGCCGCCTCGAGGCGCCAGGCGCGGTCCTGGAAAGGCTCCGGAAAGGCCTCGGGGCCTTCGAACCTGAGCCCCTCCTCGGGAATATCGGAGACCCTGATGACCATGGCTCGACTCTCGCTAACCCTTGACAGTATTTGTAGAAATCCGTAAAACCGGGTCAGTGTACGGGCCCCCTCTCCGCTTGTCAACCTGAAAGGCCACCAGACCCTTTCCTAGCATACGGCTTCGAGCCCGGCTTCGCCCTATACTAGCCATCCTGTGCACACGATCTACTTCGGCGACAACCTGGACATCCTCCGCCGGCACGCGCGGGACGGCACGGTCAACCTCATCTACATCGACCCGCCGTTCAACACCGGCAAGGCCCAGTCGCACTCGCGCGTGAAGACCGTGCGGAGCCCCTCCGGCGACCGCGTGGGCTTCCAGGGACAGCGCTACGAGACCGTCAAGATGGGCTCGCGCGCCTTTCCCGATCGCTTCGACGATTACCTCGGCTTCCTCGAGCCGCGTCTGCGCGAGGCCTACCGGGCGCTGGCCCCGGACGGCACGCTCTACTTCCACATCGACTACCGCGAGGCGCACTACTGCAAGGTGCTGCTCGACGGCATCTTCGGGCGGCGATCATTCCTCAACGAGATCATCTGGGCGTACGACTACGGCGCGCGCCCGACGCGCCGGTGGCCGCCCAAGCACGACAACATCCTCGTCTACGTCAAGGACCCGTCGCGCTACGTCTTCGACGCTGAGGCCGTCGAGCGGATTCCGTACATGGCGCCGGGCCTCTGCGGGCCCGAGAAGGCGGCGCGCGGCAAGCTCCCGACCGACACCTGGTGGCACACCATCGTACCGACCAACAGCCGGGAGCGGACCGGCTACCCGACGCAGAAGCCGCTGGGCATCGTCACCCGCATCGTGCAGGCGTCCTCCCGTCCGGGCGACCTCGTGCTCGACTTCTTCGCCGGCAGCGGCACCACCGGCGAGGCCTGCCTTGCTCTCAACCGCCGCTTCATCCTGGTAGACGACAACCCGGAGGCGCTCGAGATCATGGCCCGCCGCTTCGAAGGCGCCCAGGGCATCCGCTGGGTCGGCTTCGACCCGCGCGTGACCGCCAGGACGCGGCGCGGCGCCGGCGGCTAGTAGCCGTCTACCGCGCCGCAGCACTGGGTCAAGTTGCGAGCCAGACGAGGCCCGAGCGAGTCGGCAGCCCGAGGCGTACGTGGGTGTACGTTGAGGGCTGCCGGCGAGCGAGAACGAAGTATGGCGAAGCAAATTGGCCCAGTGCTGACCCCGTTGCTTGACGCTCCCTGGACAGACTGTTAGCATTCGCTCCGGAGGCACCACGCAATGGGCAACCTGATCAAGACCGGGTTCTTTCTCGCCGTTCTCACCTGCCTGCTGGTCCTGGTCGGCGGGGCCATCGGCGGCCAGCAGGGCATGACCATCGCCTTCGTCCTGGCCTTCGTGATGAACGTCGGCTCCTACTGGTTCTCCGACAAGATCGTGCTGTCGATGTACGGCGCCCAGCCCGTGGGCGAAGCGCAGGCACCCGGGCTCTACCGCATCGTCCGCGAACTGGCGGCGGAGGCGAAGATCCCGGTGCCGCCGATCTACCTCATCCAGGACGACTCACCCAACGCCTTCGCAACGGGCCGGAACCCGCAGCACGCCGCCGTCGCCGTCACGGAAGGCATCCTGCGCATCATGAGCGAGGACGAGCTCCGGGGTGTGCTCGCCCACGAGCTCTCCCACGTCAAGAACCGCGACACGCTCATCATGACCGTCGCGGCCACGCTCGCGGGCGCCATCACGTATCTGGCGCAGATGGCGCAGTGGGCGGCCATCTTCGGCGGCGGACGCCGCAGCGACGACGAGGGCGGCGGCGGGGGCGGCCTCATCGGCATGCTCCTGATGGCCATCCTGGCGCCGATCGCCGCCATGCTCGTGCAGATGGCGATCTCGCGCTCGCGCGAATACGAAGCCGACGCCTCCGGCGCCCGCCTCTGCCTGAGCACCTCCGGGCTCGAGCGCGCGCTCGCGAAGCTCGACGTCGCCTCGCGGCAGGAGCCTTTGAACGCCACGCCGGCTACGGCCCATCTCTTCATCGTCAACCCGCTCACGGGTGGCGGATTCGCGACGCTCTTCTCGACGCATCCCCCGATCGAGGAACGCATCGCGCGTCTGAGGGCGATGAAGCTTTGACCGCGACGGGCCCGGGCGCGAGACGCGGACGGACAGCGCCTCATCCCGCCTCCGGTCCCATGGTCCAGGCCGAGCACCTCCGCAAGACCTATGGCCGGACCGCCGTCCTCGACGACGTGTCGCTCGATCTCGGCGCGGGCGAGGGTTTGACCCTCCTGGGGCCGAACGGCACGGGCAAGACGACGCTGCTGCGAATCGTCGCCACGCTCCTGCGGCCCACCTCGGGCCTGCTGCGCGTTGCCGGGGCTGACGCCGTGAAGGAGCCCGAAGCGGTCAGGGGCGCCATCGACATGGTCGGGCACGGCAGCTGGGTATACGAGGACCTGACCGCGCTCGAGAACCTGCGCTTCTGGGCGGTCATGGGCGGCCACGACGCGGGAGAAGCCCGGCTCCGCGCGGCGCTCGAGGAGGTCGAGCTCGATGCCTCAGCCGACCAGCGGGCGCGCACCTTCTCGGCGGGCATGAAGCGCCGTCTGGCCCTCGCGCGCGTGCTGCTGGGCCGGGCGCGCCTTCTCCTGCTTGACGAGCCCTTCACCGGCCTCGACCGCGCGGGCAGGAAGTGGCTGGGCGAGTTCCTCCTGTCCTTCAAGGCGCGCGGCGGGGCGCTCGTCGTCGCAACGCACAGCTTCGACGCGGGCGTGGGAGTCGCCGACCGCGTTGCGATTCTGGCCGGCGGCAGGATCGTTCTCGACCGGCCGGCGGCCGATCTCGGTCTCGAAGACCTCCGCCGCGTCTACGACGAGCTGGCCATGGGCCCGGGGACGGCGTCGTGAGCGTCTACGTCCGGCGGGCCTGGATGGTGGTCTGGAAAGACGTGCTGGCGGAACGCCGGAGCAAGGAGAGCCTCAACGCCCTCGTCTTCTTCTCGCTCCTCCTGCTCTTCGTGTTCCAGTTCGCGCTCGGGCCCGAGCGCGCGCGCGTCGAGGCGGCGCTGCCGGGGCTCCTCTGGCTCGGCTTCATTCTGTCCGGGCTCCTGGCCTTCGGGCGCGCGTTTCTCATCGAGCGCGAGAACGACTGCTGGGAGGGGCTCGTACTCACGCCCGGTGACAAGTCGGCCATCTACCTGGGCAAGCTCGCGGGCAACGTGCTGGTGATGATCGTGGTCGAAGTGGTGCTCCTCGTGCTCTTTGCCGTATTCTTCGCGATCGACTTCACGCCGTTTCTCCTCGGGCTCGCGGCGGTGCTGGCGCTCGGCACGCTCGGGCTCGCGTCCGTCGGCACGCTCTTCGGCGCCGTCACGGCGCAGATGCGCGCCCGGGAATTACTCTTCCCGGTCCTGCTGCTGCCCGCCGTGGTGCCGGTGCTGCTGGCTTCCGTGAGCGCGACGCAGACCGTGCTCGCGGGCGAGCCCCTGGCCGAAGCGGCGGCCTGGCTCAAGCTGCTGGCCGCGGCGGACCTCGTGTACCTCGTGGTGGGCGTCCTCACGTTCGAGTTCGTGCTGGAAGGCTGATGGCCGCCCGCGCGCTCGGATGGCTCACGGTGCTGGCCCTCATCGCCGGTCTCGGCGCGGCCTTCGGCTGGGCTCCGCGCGAAGCCGTGCAGGGTAATGTCCAGCGCATCATGTACCTGCACGTCCCGGCCGTGCTGACCGCCTACCTCGCCTTCGCGCTCGTCTTCGTGGGCAGCGTGGGCTATCTCCTCACCCGCCGCGCCGGGTGGGACAGGCTGGCGCTGGCGGCGGCCGAACCCGGCGTGCTCTTCACCGGCATCACCATCGCGTCGGGCTCGATCTGGGGCAAGCCGACCTGGGGCACGTGGTGGACCTGGGACGCGCGTCTCACCTCGACGGCCGTGCTCTTCCTGGTGTACGTCGGCTACCTTCTGCTCCGCGGCATGGTGGACGAGCCCGACCGCCGGGCGCGCGCAGCCGCCGTCGTGGGCATACTGGGCGCGGCGAACATCCCCATCGTCCACTTCTCGGTCAAGTGGTGGCGCGCGCTCCACCAGCCCTCCACCATTCTCGGCCCCGAGCCCTCGCCGATCGCGGCGCCCATCGCGGCAGCGCTGCTCATCAACTGGATCGCCTTCACCCTGCTCTTCGCCTATCTGCTGGCCAAACGGATGGAGATCGCGCAGCTCGAGGACACGCATGCCGGATAACTGGGGTTACGTCTTCTCCGCATACGGCCTGGCCGCCGTCGCGCTGCTCGGGTACTGGCGCCGCCTAGCCGGCCGCGCGAAGCGCCTCGCCCGTCCCGCTGTTCGCGCAGGCAACGTGCGTCAAGGCTGAGCGAAGACCCGCCGGCATTCCTCTCCGGCCTTCGCGAGGTCCGCGCGAAAGGCGGGTGACGACAGAAGGCGCTGGGCAAGGTAGCCTCCAAGCTTGAGAGCGGTCGAGACATCCATGCCGCTATCTCCTGGGCCTGAGAGTCAGCGGGAGCCGGACGGGGTCGTTACCGCGCGCCGGTGGTCAGGGTGCCCTCGATCGAGAGCCGGCTGCCACCGCTCAGCCGGCCGAAGAAGTTGTTCAAGGGCGAGCCCACCGTGAACACGGCCCGGTACCCGGTGAAGGCGTTTTGCTTGGCGGGATCCACTCGAATCTCCGTGTAGGTGCCGTTGAACGCAACCGACGGGTCGCTGTAGACGGTTCCTCATTGCTCTGCCCCCTCCGTGTACGTCACCTCAACCGTTGACGGGTCCAGCCCGTCCGTATCACGGAGCGCAGCCGGCATGAAGCCCTCGGGTGCATCACGAGCCTAGTACCGTGCTCAATGTGGAGCAAGAACGGGGCCACTGGTGCCGCTACAAGGAAAGCAGCCACTTACTAGCGTGGGGCGGGAGAGTCCCTGTCGATGGGGGAGGCAGCGGGTGTCGTGGAACGTCAGGATCCGGACGGACACCGCGAGCGACTACTGCACCCCAGTTCTCTTGGCGCTCAGGTTTGACCTCTCCCGGCCACTCTGGCAGGATCGACGCACGATGCCAGAGGCTTCATCGATCGTGACGGGCGCCGACCTCCCCGACACCGGTTCCACCTCCCCCGGCCGCATCTCTCCGCGGGCGGCCGTCGTCTGGCTGATCGTCGTCAGCGGACTCCTGCGGCTCGTCGTCGCGTGGGGCGACGGGCTCTGCTTCGGCGAGTCCTACTACTTCTCGTGCGCACTCCACCCGAGCCTCTCCTACCACGATCACCCTCCTCTCTCCATACTCCTCGGCACTCTGAGCCTCCTCGTGAGCGGCGAGGTGGGACGCCTCGTCCTGCGCTGGCCGTTCATCGCCCTGTTCGCCGGGACCACCTGGCTCATGTTCCTGTTGGGACGGCGGCTGTTCGGACCGTGGCCCGGCTTCTATGCCGCGCTCCTGCTCAACCTCGCTCCCGTCTTCTCGTTGAGCGTCGGCATCTTCTTGCAGCCCGAAGGGCCGTTGATGTTCTTCTCGCTCGCCTGCGTCTGGTGCCTGACGCATCTCCTCCTGGGGCCGCCGCCGCGCCGGCCGCTCGCGTGGTGGGCAGCCGCCGGCGCCATGCTGGGCCTCGCCATGCTGAGCAAGTACGCAGCCGTGCTCCTCGTGGCCGGTGCCGGGCTTCACGTGCTGACCCACCGTGAGCAGCGCCGTTGGCTTGCCCATCCGGGGCCCTATCTCGCCCTCGCCATCGCCTTACTGCTCTTCTCCCCCGTGCTGGTGTGGAACGCGCAGCACGAGTGGATCTCGTTCATCTTCCAAAGCACCCGAGGGGTCGAGACCTACTCCGGGATCCGCCTGGACTGGCTGCTCTTCAATATCGCCGGGCAATCACTCACGCTCCTGCCCTGGCTCTGGGCCGCGCTCGTGGTGGAGCTGATCACCTCGTTCGGGCGCCGGCCGCCGCAGCCCGAGCGACAATTCATCGCGTGGCTGGCGGTGACACCGATCCTGCTCTTCACGGGGGTCGCCGCCTATGCGAGCATCAGCCAGCGTCACTTCCACTGGCCGACGCCCGGCTACCTCCTGCTCTTCCTGCCCCTGGGCGACACGCTGTACCGCGGCCTCACCCGCGGGAGCGCTGCCTACCGCTGGTCGCTCCGGGCCACCGCGGTCGTCTCGCTCGTCGCCATGGCCGTGCTCACGACACATACCGCGACGGGCTGGCTCAAGGATCTACCGGGGCTCGCCAAACCCCTGCAAGGCGTCGAGAATCCCAACGATCCCAGCGATCCCTCCTTCGAATGTGTCGACTTCACGGGCCTCGAGCGCGCCTTCGCCGAGCGCGGGCTCCTCGATCGGAAGGACATCTTCGTCTTCACGGATTGGTGGTTCCTGGCGGGGAAGGTCGACTATGGCCTCAAGGGCAAGCTACCCGTGCTCGCGTTCACGCGCGGCGGCAACCCGCGGGCCTTCGCCTTCTTCGACCGTTCCGAACGCTGGCTCGGCAAGGACGGCATCTTCGTCACAACGAAGACGCTGGCGGAGGCCAGAGACCGCTACGGCCGCTACTTCGTCCGCATCAGTCCCCTGGGTGACTTCGCCGTCGGGCGGGCCGGCCGCCCGGAGGCCACGCTCAACCTCTACCGCGGCGAGACCCTCACGACTCCTTACCCTCAACCCTACGGCTGAGCGCGCCACGATAGACGCGGCGACATGACGGGCTATCCCCTCAGCAGACCCGATCTCAACGGGCGGGAGGAGGAGTATGTCCTGCAGGCCCTCCGCGAGAACACCATCTCCTCGCTGGGGCGCCATGTCGGGGAATTCGAACGGGCGTTTGCGGCGTTTCATCGCCTGCCGTGGGCGGTGGCGGTCTCCAACGGGACCGCGGCGTTGCACCTGGCCCTGCACGCCCTGGGCCTCGGACCGGGCGACGAGGTGATCGTCCCCGATCTGACCTTCGTAGCGACGGCGAACGCGGTCGCGTACACGGGCGCCACCCCGGTCATCGTCGACGTGGACCCCGCGAGTTGGACCATCGACGTGGACCAGGTCGCACGAGCCATCACGGATCGCACCAGGGCGGTGGTCGCCGTCCACCTCTACGGCATGCCGGCGCGGATGAGCACGCTGAGGGACCTCGCGACGGGTCGGGGCATCGCCCTCGTCGAGGACGCCGCCGAAGCCCTCGGCGCCCGAGACCAAGGCCGGCTCGTGGGGACCGCCGGCGATGCGGGGTGCTTCTCGTTCTACGGGAACAAGATCGTCACCACCGGCGAGGGGGGGATGGTCATCGCCGCGAGTGCGCGCCTGGATCATCGGCTGCGACACCTGCGGGACCACGCGATGTCCGCCGAGCACCGGTACTACCACGACGAAGTCGGGTTCAACTACCGGCTGACGGCCGTGCAAGCCGCGATCGGGCTCGCGCAGGTGGAGCGGCTCGGGAGCTTCCTCGACGCGCGTGGGAAGATCGAGAGCTGGTACCGACGGGAGCTGTCCGGCGCGCGCGGCGTTGTCTTCCAACACGCGCCCGCAGGATCCGACCCGGTCTGCTGGCAGTTCACGTGCCGCATCGAGGGCTCGACCCGCGAGCGGCGTGACTGGATCATCGAGCAACTCCGGGAGCAGGGCGTGGACAGCCGGCCGGCCCTCAGGCCGATGCGGAGCCTGCCGATGTACGCGGGGCCGACGCTCCCGAACGCCCAGCGGATCTCCGACGAAGGGATCAGCCTGCCGACCTTCGTCGGGCTCCGGGAGCCGGACGTAACCGCGATCTGTGGAATCCTTCGACGGCTCGTCTAGACCGCGATGGTGTCCATCGTCCTGCCGACGTACAACGAAGCCGAGACCATCCGTGAGTTCCTCCGGGAAGTGATCGCGTCCGTGGACTTCCTCGGGCAGGCCTGCGAGATCCTGGTCCTCGACGACCGGAGCCCGGACGGCACGGGCAAGATCGTGGCGGAGGAGTTCGCGGAGTGCGAGA
>JACORX010000227.1 GCA_016179165.1 Candidatus Rokuibacteriota bacterium
CCAGAGGATGTCGCCCGAGCGCTCGTCCGCCATCGGGAAGATCCCGTGGCGGTAGGCGAGGAGGACGCCCTCAGGCGTGAGGGTGAGCCGGCGCCCAGACATTGCGGCAGCGTGTCTCCGCCTCCGCCTCGGCCACGATCAGGTGGTGGCGCTCCATGTGCGATTTGATGAAGGCGCCCGCGCGGTCCTCGCCGATCGCGAGGGCGGCCAGCTCGGCGCAGCCGGCGGCATCGGTGGTACGGGGCAGGCGGATCTCGATCATGGGGCCGTGAGTGAAAAATACACCGGCACGCCCTGGCGGGCAATCCGCTTCCGCCCGTTCGCCTCGCGCGCTCCGTACAACCAAGTGGAAGGGCGGGCTTTGGCACGGGCCGCCTTCCAGCCGGGATGGCGCTGATCGCCGTCGGCTCGGCCGCCATAGACGGCAGGGCCCTGGCGCTCCTCCGTTGCCTCGTAGCGCGACGTTGTCAGGCAGGCGCACTCGCGGCTGAAACCGAGGATGCCTAGCGGCGTTCACGGCGGACCAGTGACGGCCGCGACTCTGTTAGTATTCCGGCGGATGGCGCGCATCCCTGGTACGGCGGAAAGCTCCGGGAATCGCCGGACGGCGCTCGCGGGATTGACTTTTACGCGGACGGTCACGGGCTTCCAGCGCCGGCCTGTCGGCCCCGTCTCGCCGGCTTCGTCGCGGGTGCCACTGCGGCCCGAGCCCGGGATGCGTCATTCGCGGTGATTCTCTACGCCGTCGCCATCTTTCTGGGTGCGTTCCTGCTGTTCCTGGTGCAGCCGATCATCGCCAAGCAGATCCTGCCGTGGTTCGGCGGCTCAGCCGCGGTGTGGGCGACGTGCATGGTGTTTTTTCAGATGACGCTCCTGGTGGGATACGCCTACGCCGACCTGACCACTCGCAAGCTGGCGCCGAGGCGCCAGGCGATGCTGCATGTCGCGCTACTCGGGCTGAGTCTGCTGGCGCTGCCGATCATGCCCGACCCGTCGTGGAAGCCGTTGGGCGGCGAGAACTCAAGCTGGCGCATCCTCGGGCTGCTCGCGTTCACCATCGGCCTGCCGTATGTCCTGCTGTCGGCCACCAGCCCGCTGCTGCAGGCATGGTTCGCGCGGCGCTTCGATCACGCGATCCCGTACCGGCTGTTCGCGCTGTCAAATCTGGCATCCTTGCTCGCGCTGCTCGCATACCCGGTCGCGATCGAGCCATGGGTGTCGACCGGGACGCAATCGGTCGCCTGGTCCCTGTGCTACGGGCTCTTCGCGCTGCTGTGCGGTTGCGCCGCGATTGCCGGCGCCCGGGCCGAGGCTGCCGTCGACGCCGCGCCGGAACGGGCCGCAACTGGGGGGGCGGCTGCGCCGCCGGGCGGCGCACTGCGGTTGGTCTGGCTCGTGCTGGCGGCGATGGCCTCCTTCTTGCTGGTCGCGTTTACAAATCACATCTGCCAGAACGTCGCCTCGCTGCCGTTCCTGTGGATAATGCCGCTCTCGATCTATCTCGTGACCTTCATTGTGTGCTTCGAGCATTCCCGCTGGTACCGGCGCAACATCTTCCTGCTGCTCGCCGCGATCGTGCTGCCGGTGATGGCATGGTACTCGGCGTCCCTCGAACTCAAGCTCGTGATACCGATGTACCTGGCCGGGTTGTTCATCTGCTGCATGGGTTGTCACGGCGAGCTGGCGCTGCTGAGACCCGCTCCGAAGTACCTGACCACGTACTACCTGATGATCTCGCTTGGCGGCGCGATCGGCGGACTGCTCGTCGGACTGCTCGCGCCGTATGTGCTGACCGGCTATTTCGAGCTCCAGATCGGGTTGATCGCGTGTGCGTTGGTGCTGCTCTATCGCACGGCCCGCACGACATGGTGGGCCATGCTCGTAGCGGCCGCCGTCGTCGGCGGAACCGTGTGGGGCGCGAGTAAGGCGATCGACGACCAGGTCGCCGGGGCACGCGTGATGCTGCGCAACTTTTACAGCGCGCTGAAGACGCAGGAATACGACACGCCGGTTCCATTCCGGTCGATGGTGAACGGCGGGATCACGCACGGCGGCCAGCTGCTCGATCCCGAGATGCGCCTCCGGCCGAGCAGCTATTTCGGGCCGGACAGCGGTTACGGCCGAATGTTCGCGAGCCTGCCGCATGCCCCGCGCAAGGTGGGCGTGATCGGCCTGGGCGCCGGCTCCATCATCGCCTACGGGCGCAAGGGGGATACCTTTCGGTTCTACGAAATCAATCCGCAGGTGGTCGAGCTGGCGCGGCGGGAGTTCACGTTCATGAGCGCGACCCCGGCCGGGGTCGAGGTCGTGCTCGGCGACGGACGGCTCAGCCTCGAGCGCGAGCCGAGCCAGCAGTTCGACGTGCTGGCGATGGACGCGTTCTCGGGCGATTCGATCCCGCTGCACCTGCTGACGCGCGAGGCGATGGCGATCTATATGCGGCACCTGAAGCCCGGCGGCGTGCTTGCGTTCCAGGCGACCAACCGGTTCATCGACATCGCGCCGGTTGTGGCCGGTCTCGCCGCCGAATACGGGCTGACAGCCGTGCTCATCTCCGATGAGGCAGGCGACGACGAGGAGGGCCCCGGCTACTGGATTTCGAGCACCGAGCAGATACTGGTGACCTCAAATCGGGCGCTCCTCGGCGCGAAGGCGATCCGCGAAGGCGGCAAGCCGCTCGCGGCCGATCCGGGCTTTCCCATCTGGACCGACGACTTTAACAATCTGCTGCGCGTTCTCAAATAGATCCGGCGTCGGCACGGCGGCCATGCGGCTCGACCGCATCGGCCGACCGCTAGTACGTGCCGGGGCGGATCTGCTTGTAGACCTCCTTGAGCTTGTCCGTGGTGAAGCCCGGCGCCTGGCAGGTGGAGATGATCTTCTTCTCGTCGGCCTCGACCTTGGCGATGGCGTCGGGGATGCCGCCCGCGATCTCAGGTGGGATCGTGACCACGCCGTGCTGGTCGAAGTGGACGATGTCCCCCGGCGTGATCCAGACGCCGCCCACCTTGACGGGAATGCCGAAGTCCACCATGTGCACGTTGGCGTGGGAAACGGAGATGTGGGCGGCGGCGAACTGGAACTTGAGCGCGCGGACCTCGTCCAGGTCTCGCACGGAGCCGTCTGTCACCACGCCGACGCAGCCCATCGCGCGGTGGATGTTGGCCTGAACCTCGCCCCACTGGGCGCCCTGGCCGCGCGGTTCGTCGAGGTCGTGGACGACGATGACGCGCGGGGCGGGGATGCTCATGACGAAGTCCCACCAGCCGAAGAGGCTCGCGCGGTGCCCCTCGATCGGGCCGTGCTCCGCCCGGATCAGGCAGGTGGCGGCGTGGCCGACCAACGGGCCGATCTCGGGGAAGAGCCCACGGATGTCCGAGGAGACGTTGCCCTCTTCGCGCGGCCTGATCTTGAATGTCTCGATGGCGTTGGCCACGCTGGGGCTGGTGATCTTCTTGAGGGCGTCGATCTGCTGGGTCGTGAGCGGCACTGGCGGTCCTCCTTGGGGGCGGTTGACTTGACGAACGGTCAGATGGTCCCTTTGCGCTTCTCGATGAGCGCCTGCTTGAGCTGCTCGATGATCTGCTCGATCTGCTGGAGGTTGGGGTTGGTGGCGAGCGCGCGCTGGAAGTAGGCGAGCGCCTGGTCAGGCTTGTCGAGCTGGAGGTAGATCTGGCCGTAGCCCGAGAGCGCCCCCCAGTGCTTCGGGTTGCGCTTGATCACCTCGTCGCAGTCGCGGAGCGACTTGTCGTACTCGCCGATGATGAAGTAGACCGTCGCCCGCTTGTTCCACCCCTCGGCGAAATCGGGCTTGAGGCTGATGATCTCGGTGAAGGTGTCGATGGCGGCCTGGGCCTGGCCGTGGTTCATCTGCTCGACGCCGATGGCGAAGAGCCCATCCACCTTCGGATCGCCGGAGCGGCTCCACACGTGCCAGATCGCGCTCTCCGACAGCGCACGCACGAGGTCGTCCTGGTCGCGGAGCGCCTTGAAGAGGGCGGGCAGGTCGGTGGGCGCGCCGAGCTCGCCCAACCAGGCGGCGGCGAGGCGGCGCGCCTCGACGTCGGTGCTGCCGAGATCGCGGCGCACCTGCGCCGGCGAGGGGCGCGGCTTGTCCTGGGCCTCCACCGCGGCCGGCAGGAGGAGCGCCAGCCCGAGAGCCAGCCCCAGCGCCGGCCCAAGACACATGGCGACCGCCGTGACTTCGACCGCCTTCATTGGGACCGCCCGATGAGCGAGAGGAACTGCGCCTCGTCCAACACGGTGACGCCGAGTCGCTTGGCGTCCTCGGCCTTCCCGCCGGGGTCCTCACCCGCGATCACGTAGTCCGTTTTCCTGGAGACCGTGCCCGTGACGCGCCCGCCCAAGCGCAGGATCGCATCCTTGGCTTCATCCCGCGTCATGCCGAGGAGCCCGCCCGTGAGGACGAGCGTCTTGCCCGTCAGGGGACCGGGTCTGTCCGAGACGCCTTTCTCGGTCAGGTCGACGCCGACATCGCGGAGGTGGCGGACGATCCTCCGGTTCCGGTCTTCAAGAAAGAAACGGGTGGCCGATTGGGCGATCTTGGGCCCGATCCCGGAGATTTCGTTGATGTCGTCCTCGGTCGCCTTCTCGAGGCGCTCCATGCTGCCGAAGCGAGCGGCCAGGAGCTGCGCGGCGCGCTCGCCCACCATGCGGATGCCGAGACCGTTGAGGACGCGGGAGAGCCCGCGGCCCTTGGAGGCCTGGATGGCCTCGACGAGGTTGGTCGCCGACTTTTCCGCCATGCGCTCGAGCCCCGCCAGCTGTGGGACCTCGAGCTCGTAGAGGTCGCCGAAGTCCCTGCAGATCTCCCGGTCCACGAGCTGGGTGATGACGACCTCGCCCAAGTGCTCGATGTCCATCGCGCGGCGAGAGCCCCAGTGGAAGAGCCGTTCCTTGAGCTGCGCCGGGCAGGCGACGTTGGTGCAGCGCCAGATGGCCTCGCCGTCGGGCCGCTCGGCCGGCGCGCCGCAGACGGGGCACGTGCGCGGCATGTGGAAGGGGCCGGCGCCGGCCGGCCGCTTGGCGGTGACGACCTGGACCAGGTAGGGGATGACATCGCCGGCGCGCTCGATGAGGACGGTATCGCCCACGCGTACGTCCTTCTTGCGCACCTCGTCTTCGTTGTGCAGGCTGACATTGCTCACGGTGACGCCGGCCAGCTCGACGGGTTCGAGCTGGGCGGTCGGCGTGAGCGCTCCTGTCTTGCCCACGTTGATCGTGATGCCCCTGACCTGTGTCGTCGCCTGGCGGGCGGCGAACTTGAAGGCGATGGCCCAGCGCGGGTGGTGCGCCGTAGCGCCGAACCTGCGCTGCTGCTCGAGGTCGTTGACCTTGACGACGGCGCCGTCGGCGTCGTACTCGAGCGTGTCCCGATCCGCCTCCAGGCGCCGGCAGTAGGCGATCACGGCGTCGACGTCCGGGCATCGCTCGGACCGCGGGTTCACCGTGAAGCCGCTCTTCTCGAGGGCTCGGAGCCGCTCCCAGTGAGAGTCGAAGCGCACGGGCTCGAGGACGCTGGCATGGTAGAGGAAGATCTCGAGCGGCCGCGTCGCCGTGACCGCCGGGTCCTTCTGCCTCACCGCGCCGGCGGCGGCATTCCGGGGATTGGCGAACGTCGGCTCGCCGGCCTCCTCGAGCGTGGCGTTGAGCCGGGCAAAGGCCTCGCGCGGCATGTACACCTCGCCGCGGACCTCGAGCCGCGTCGCGTCCTTGAGCGGCCCGTGAAGGGCCGACGGGATGGCCTTGATGGTGCGCAGGTTCTGCGTGATGTCCTCCCCGACCCGGCCGTCTCCTCGAGTGGCGCCGCGCGTGAACCGCCCGCGCTCGTAGAGGAGCGCCACGCCGAGTCCGTCGATCTTGGGCTCGCAGACGAAATCGAAGTTAGCCTGAGGAAGCGCCCGGCGGATTCGCGCCTCGAACTCGCGCAGGTCATCCGGGCTCATCGCGTTGTCGAGCGAGAGCATGGCCACCAGGTGCTCGACGGGCGCAAAGGCCGGTCCGACGCGCCCGCCCGCGCCCTGGGTCGGGCTGTCGGGCGTGATCAGCTCCGGGTGCGCCTCTTCGAGCGCCCGGAGCTCGCGGATGAGGCGATCGTACTCGGCGTCGGAGATCTCGGGGCGGTCCTCGACGTAGTAGGCGTCGTTGTGCCGGTGGATGACCTCGCGGAGCGCCTCGATCTTTTCAGCGGCCTCCTGTGGCTTCGTCATGGCGAAATCGAGAATACCACCCCCCCACGCTGCGCGAAGGTCCAGGGCGCCGAGAAGGGTCCGGATGCGAGGCGGCGCCCGACGGCCGCAGGTGAGGCGTACTCCCTGTACGTTGAACCTGCGGCCGAGGGCGCCAACGAAGCAGCCGGGCCCTTATCGGCGCCCTGGGGCTTTGGTCCGG
This sequence comes from Candidatus Rokuibacteriota bacterium, assembly GCA_016179165.1. Taxonomy (GTDB): domain Bacteria; phylum Methylomirabilota; class Methylomirabilia; order Rokubacteriales; family CSP1-6; genus AR37. The sequence goes on from JACORX010000227.1 coordinate 6,412, forward strand.
GCTTCCTCGATGAGCACGGCAATGCGCCGGCGCTCCTCGCCGGGAGGCACGAGCGTGACGAAGCGCTCCCATGCCTTGATGGCGCCGGCGTAGTCCTGCTTGATCTCGTAGAGCACCTGGCCCTTGTACAGGAGCGCCGGGGTGTACTTCGGGTCGATCTTGAGCGCCTTGTCGAAGGACTCGATCGCGGCGTCGGCGTGGCCGCCCATCGCCACGATCACGGCAAGGTGCGTCATCGCGTCGACGTTCTTCTCGTCGCGCTTGAGCACGGCCTGGTAGGCCGCGATGGCCTCCGGGTAGCGGCCCGCATTCAGGCTCTCGCGCGCCGCCTGGAGCATCCTGGCCATGATCTCCGGCGGGATGGGCCTGCCGGCGGCAGCGCCGGTACCTGGGGCCCCGGGCAGGAGCGGGCCGGGGTCCGGCAGCGTGGGGCCGGGCATGCCGGGCATACCGGGCATACCGGGCATGCTCATGCCGCTGCCCGCTGGGACGGCGGTGGGGTCGGGCGCGCTATACCAGCTCAGGCCCACGCCGAGCGTGATACCCAATGCGAGGAGCGCCATGCCGCCGACGGCGATAGCGGTGGGGCTCCGGGTCCAGGCGCGACGGGCCGGTGTCGCGCGCTCGGCGGCAGGCGGGGCCGGGACGCCGCCGAGCGCATCGAGCTTGGTCAGCAGCTCGGCGGCGCGACCCTCGTACCTGTCCCGCAGCGCCTGGAAGTCGTCGTCCGAGAGCGAGCCCGCCTCGTGGTCGAAGGCAAGCTCCTTGAGGGCGCGGTAGGCCGAGTCCTTCTCCTCGGAAAGCTCGAGCCGGCGGTCGGGCTGTGCCGCGGGCGAGGCGGTTGTCCCTCCGCTCCCGCCCCGAAGGAGCGGCCAGAGGGCGATCGCGAGCGCGGGCAGGGCGATCGCGGCAATGGCGATCCACTGGGCAGCTGTTAGCATTCAGCCCTCGTCACTTGTCCATCTCGGTCATCTCGCGGCGGATGCGTTCGCGCACCGCGGGGTCGAGCTGCGAGGCCGCGGCGCCCTGCGGTGGGCGGCTCCAGCGACGGACCACGACCGCGACCAGCACGAGCCCGATCCCGAGTGCGACGAAGGGGACGACCCAGACGAGGAGGGTGAAGCCCGACTTGGGCGGCGAGAGCAGGATCCAGTCGCCGTACTTCTCCACGAAGTAGGCCAGCACCTGCTCGCGGCTGTCGCCCGCGGCGAGGCGTTCGCGGACGATGGCGCGCATCTGGTTCGCGGTCTCGGAGGGGGAGTCCGCTACCGAGAGGCTCTGGCAGACCACACAGCGGAGCTGACTCGCCACCTCGTGGACGGTTTGCTCGTCTACCTTTGTCGCCGCGGGCGCTGGCCGAACTGCCGCAGTCGGGGTCGCCGCCGCTGCCCACCCGAGGGCTGCGACCAGCATGACGGCCGCGGCGGCGGAGGCAAAGCCGCGCGTCATGACGGCTCCTTCAGCAGGGAGTCCAGCTGCCGCCGGGCGATCTCGTCGGTCAGCGCACCCACGTGCTTGAAGCGCACGCGTCCATTGCGGTCGATGAAGAAGGTCTCGGGCACGCCGTAGACGCCGTAGTCCACCGACACCCGGCCCCTGGGATCCGGAGCGTTGGGGAACGAGTTATCGAAGCGCCTGAGGAACTCCCGGGCGGCCTCTTCCTTGTCCTGGATGTTGACGCCCACCACCGTGACGCCCTTGTCCTTGTAGGCGCGCCAGGTGCGTTCCAGGGCCGGCGCCTCGTCGTAACAGGCCGGTATGCACCACGAGGCCCAGAAGTTGAGCATCACGACGCGGCCGCGGAGGCCCTCGAGGGTCAGGGGGGCGCCCTCGAAGGTCGTGAGGGAAAAGGCCGCCGCGGGCCTGCCCAGGAGCGGCGAGGGGATCTCGCCGCGAGGGTCGGTCTTGAAACCGTAGGCCAGCAGGGCCAGCACCGGCACGACGGCCGCGGGGATCAACCACCGCAGCCTGGATGCTCTCACGCCGGCCTCCGCGCATCCGGCAGGATGGCCAGCGCCGCCCCGAAAGTCAGCACCAGTCCGCCCAGCCAGAGCCAGGACACCATGCGGTTGATTTGGAGCTTGACCGTCGCGTGGGAGCCGTCCCTGGCGAAGTCGCCCAGCACGAGGTAGACGTCCTCGATCCAGCCAAGGCGGTAGTCCACGTACGCAATGGGCGTCTGCTCCTGCGGGTAGAACTTCTTCGCGGGGTAAAGCATGTAGCCGCCGGCGCGCCCGTTCGTCACCGTGAACGTGCCCGTGACCTTGGCGTGGTTGGACTCCTCCGAGGCCGAGAGCCCGTCGAAGCGCACCTGGTAGCCCGCCAGCTCCACGCTCTTGCCCTTATCGAGCGTGACTTCCGTTTGCACCGACCAGGCATGCGAGCCCGCCACGCCGAGCGCGATGACGAGGATCCCCAGGTGTACGATGAAGCCGCCGTAGCGCCGGTTCTGCCGCAGCAGCAGGCCCCACGTGGCGGCGCCCCAGCCGTTGCCGCTCCGCCGCCTCGCCCGCACCGCGCGGAAGAGGTCGAGCGCGACGGTCCCGGCGACGAAGACCACCAGGGCCATCGTCGCCAGCACGAGCCCGTTGGCCACGCCGAGCGCCCGCAGCGCCGCAGCCGCCACGAGACCCGCGACGACGGGCTTGAGGAAGTTGCGCCTGAGGTTCTCGGCTGAGGCGCGTCTCCACGCGATCAGTGGCCCGACTCCCATGAGGAAGAGCAGCGCGAGGAAGACCGGGATATTGACCAGGTTGAAGAAGGGGGCGCCCACGCTGATCTTGACTCCGCGCACGGCCTCGGAGATGAGCGGGAAGACCGTCCCGAAGAAGACCGTGAAGGTGGCGGCGACCAGGAACAGGTTGTTCAGGAGGAATGTGGACTCCCTCGAGACGACCGAGTCGAGCACGCCCTCGGCGCGCAGCCGCTCCACCCTGGAGGCCAACAGCGAGAAAGAGCCGAGGAGCACAAGCGCCAGGAAGCCCAGGAAGAAGTAGCCGATCGTGCCCTGGGTGAAGGAGTGGACCGAGCCGATGATCCCCGAGCGGGTCAGGAAGGTGCCGAAGATCGTGAGGCCGAAGGTCAGGATGATCAAGGAGAGGTTCCAGAGCTTGAGCATGCGGCGCCGCTCCTGGACCATCACCGAGTGCAGGAACGCCGTGGCGGTGAGAAACGGCATGAAGGCCGCGTTCTCGACCGGGTCCCACGCCCAGTAGCCGCCCCAGCCCAGCACGTGATACGACCACCAGGCGCCCACCAGGTTGCCCAGGGTCAGGAAGAACCAGGCTGTGATCGTCCACCTCCGGGTCGTCACGATCCAGGCCTCGTCGAGCTTCCCGGTGATCAGGGCGGCCATCGCGAACGCGTACGGCACCGTGTGAGCCCGACGAAGCCGGCGTACAGCAGCGGCGGGTGGGTGAGCATGTTCGCGTCTTCGAGGAGGGGATTGAGCCCACGCCCGTCGGCGGGCACCGGGCTCAGCGTCTCGAAGGGGTTCGACG
>JACORX010000021.1 GCA_016179165.1 Candidatus Rokuibacteriota bacterium
CGCCAAGCCCGGCGAGGGCGGCCAGCTACCCGGCCACAAGGTCTACCCCTGGATCGCCAAGGTCCGGCACTCGATGCCGGGCGTGGGGCTCATCTCGCCGCCCCCGCACCACGACATCTACTCGATCGAGGACCTGGCCCAGCTGATCCACGACTTGAAGAACTCGAACCCGCGGGCGCGGATCAGCGTCAAGCTGGTCGCCGAGGTTGGGGTCGGGACCGTCGCGGCGGGCGTTGCCAAGGCCCACTCGGACGTGGTGCTCATCTCGGGCCACGACGGCGGCACCGGCGCGTCGCCCTTGACCTCGATCAAGCATGGTGGGGTCCCGTGGGAGCTCGGACTCGCCGAAACCCAGCAGGTGCTCGTCATGAACAGGCTCCGCGACCGGATCATCGTGCAGACGGACGGGCAGATGAAGACCGGGCGCGACGTCGTCATCGCGGCGCTCCTCGGCGCCGAGGAGTACGGCTTCTCCACGGCGCCGCTCGTCGTCATGGGCTGCGTCATGATGCGGGTCTGCCATCTCAACACCTGCCCCGTCGGCATCGCGACCCAGGACCCGAAGCTCCGGGCCAAGTTCGAGGGCAAGCCGGAGTTCGTCGAGACCTTCTTCCGCTTCGTCGCGGAGGAGGTCCGCGAGCACATGGCGCGGTTGGGCTTCCGCACGATGAACGAGATGATCGGCCGCTCGGACCTGCTCGACGTCGCAACTGCCGTGGACCATTGGAAGGCCCGCGGCCTCGACTTCTCCGCGATCCTTCACCGGCCTCAGGTCGGGCCCGAGGTCGCCGTCCGGAAGGTGGTCGAACAGGACCACGGGCTCGAGAAGTCGCTCGACATGACGACGCTCGTGCCGCTCTGCCGCGAGGCGCTCGAGCGCCTCCTACCCGTGGACATCCGGCTGCCTATCAGGAACGTCAACCGCACCGTGGGCACCATTCTCGGCTCGGAGGTGACGCGCCTCCACGGCCCGGACGGGCTCCCGGACGACACCATCCGCATCCACTTCACGGGCTCGGCGGGGCAGAGCTTCGGCGCCTTCGTGCCGCGCGGCATCACGCTGACGCTCGAAGGAGACGCCAACGACTACTTCGGCAAGGGCCTCTCGGGCGGCAAGCTCATCGTCTTTCCCCCGCGCGAGGCGACCTTCGTGGCCGAGGAGAACATTCTGGTCGGCAACGTGGTGCTCTACGGCGCCACGAGCGGCGAGGCGTACTTCCGCGGCGTCGCCGGCGAGCGGTTCGGCGTCAGGAACAGCGGTGCGCTCGCGGTCGTGGAGGGCGCTGGGGATCACGGCTGCGAGTACATGACCGGCGGCCGCGTGGTGGTCATCGGCCGCACGGGCCGCAACTTCGCCGCCGGGATGTCGGGCGGCATCGCCTACGTCCTCGACGAGGCGGGCGACTTCAAGCGCCGGTGCAACCTGGGCATGGTGGACCTCGAGTCCCTCGTGGACGTCGAGGACGTCGAGCTCGTCAAGGACCTCCTGTCGCGCCACATCCGCCACACGCAGAGCCCGGTGGCCGCGCGACTTCTCCTCAGCTGGGAGGCGACGCAGCAACGCTTCGTCAAGATCATGCCGCGCGATTACAAGCGCGTGCTCCAGGCCATCAAGAAGGCCGAGGAAAGCGGCATGTCAGTGGACGAGGCCGTGATGGCTTCGGCCCACAACTAGGCTCCCCACATCCAGGCTCATGGGCAAGATCACCGGCTTCCTCGAGATCAAGCGCGAGACACCGAAGCGGCGTCCCGTCGGTGAGCGCGTCCACGACTGGCAGGAGGTCTACCTGCCCTTCGAGGCCGACAAGCTCAAGAAGCAGGGCGCGCGCTGCATGGACTGCGGCATCCCCTTCTGCCACCAGGGCTGCCCGCTCGGCAACCTGATCCCCGACTGGAACGACCTCGTCTACCGGGATCGCTGGCGCGAGGCCATCGACCGCCTCCACGCCACGAACAACTTCCCGGAGTTCACGGGCCGCCTCTGCCCCGCCCCCTGCGAGGGCTCCTGCGTGCTGGGCATCAACGACGACCCGGTCACGATCAAGCAGGTCGAGGTCGGCATCATCGACCATGCCTTCGACGAGGGCTGGGTCGTTCCCGCCCCGCCCGCAGCTCGCACGGGAAAGGGGGTCGCCGTGGTGGGCTCGGGCCCGGCCGGTCTCGCCGCCGCAGAGCAGCTCAACCGCGCCGGACACTCGGTGACCGTGTTCGAGAAGGCCGACCGTATCGGTGGGCTCCTCCGCTACGGCATCCCCGAGTTCAAGATGGAGAAGCGCGTTCTCGACCGCCGGCTCAAGCTGATGGAAGCGGCCGGAATCGCGTTCAGGACGAGCGTGAATGTGGGCGAGACGCTGCCGGTGGCGTCGCTCAGCAAGGACTTCGCGGCAATCGTCCTGGCGGGAGGTGCGGAGTCGCCGCGCGACCTCCAGATCCCCGGGCGCGAACTCTCCGGCATACACTTCGCCATGGACTATCTCACGCTCCAGAATCGGCTCTCCGAGGGCGACACGGTCCCGGAGCGTGACTTCATCACGGCGAAGGACAAGAACGTCGTCATCTTCGGCGGCGGCGACACCGGCGCCGATTGTCTCGGCACCGCCCACCGCCAGGGCGCGCGCTCGGTGACGCAGTTCGAGATCCTGCCTTGCCCGCCGGACGAGCGCGACCCCGACAGCAACCCGTGGCCGCTCTGGCCCAACATCTTCCGCGTCACCTCGGCGCACGAGGAGGGTGGCGTCCGCGAGTACTCCGTCAACACAACCCACTTCTCCGGTGAGGACGGCCGCGTGACGACGCTCCACGCCACGCGGGTCGAGATGGTCCCGGAAGACGGGCGCGCGACGCTCAGGAACGTCCCCGGCACGGAGTACGCCATGGAGGTCGACCTCGTGCTGCTGGCTATGGGCTTCCTGGGGCCGCGGCGGGAGGGGCTGCTGAGCGACCTCGGCGTTACCCTCACCGGCCGCGGGAACGTCTGGCGGGATGCGAACTGGATGACGAGCGTGCCGGGCGTGTTCGCCGCCGGCGACATCCAGCGCGGCCAATCGCTCATCGTCTGGGCCATCGCCGAGGGCCGAAGCGCCGCCCGCGGCGTGGATCTCTACCTGATGGGCAGGTCCGACCTGCCGGCCCCGCTTCGGTAGCGCAGGGGGCTCTGCCAGATGGCGTGGCCCACGAAGAAGGGGCCGAGGCTCGCCATGTACTCCGAGGTCTGGATGGTCTTGCGCATGGTCTGCACGAGGTGTGAGAGGGGCTGGAGCTCCTTGCCGACGAGACCAATGAGGAAATCGTTGTCGTGGGCGTCGAGACCGTGGCAGGCGAGCCTGATGTCATGCGCAAGATCGGCGTCGCCGTATGCGCGTCCGATCGTGCCGTGCTCGCGGAGGATGGCGCCCTGCTCCTGGGCGGACAGCTTGGTGAAGGCGCCCGTCCGCCTCAGCGGGTACCACACCGCCCAGGGCCAGTCCGGGTTGAGCACGGTTCGGCGCGGGCGGCTCAGCAGCCAGTCTTCGAGGTCGGGCTCGAAGCCGCTCGAATAAGTCCTGCCGATCATCGCCAGCTCGGGCTTGGGAACGAGGCCGGCGAAGGGCTCGGCGCCCAGGACCTCGCGCGCGCGCGTGACGAAGAAGGCCGGGTCCTCGGCGAACGTGAGCACGCCCACCCCGCGAGAGTCCTGCAGGTCGGCGTACAGCACTGCCTCGATCCGGCTGCTCTCGAGCGCCGCAGCCAAGGTCTTGGGCTCGGAACACCCCCCGAAGGCGTGGAGCTGCATGAAGAGGCGGCGGTTCGAGGTCTGCCCGCCGGCGCCGCGCTCGGCAACGTCGATGCTGACTTCCTCAGGGTTACCGTGACCCGGGATGCTCATCCGCCCTCCCTTGTAGCGTGCTGAAGAACTCGCAGGCTGTCGAGAAGGGTCCAGATGCGAGGCGGCGAGCGCTGCGGCACCCCGAGGCGTATCCTCACTCAGCCCTCGCCTCGGGGCTATGCCCCTCAGCTCGAACGGCCACGTACGTTGAGGGGTTGCCGCAAGCTCGCCCCACAGACTTTGACAAATGGCGCAGATGGGCCCTTATCGGCAGCCTGCTACCCTCCGCGAGTGTGCATCTCGAGATGCGGCTTGGCCCTGAGCTCGCCGACCTGAATGAGGGGCTGTCTGTCTTTGAGCAGGAGCCGCTCCTCCGCGCCCCGGTCCCTGCGCCCCTGCCATGCCGAGCGGATCAGTCCGGCGAGATCGCGATTTGAAGATCCATCCCTCAAGTATTTCCTCAAGTCCATTCCAGCCGTGGCGTACAGGCACAGGAGCCACTGCCCGTCCGCGGTGAGCCTGCTCCTGTCGCAGGTCCTGCAGAAAGGCGCCGTGGTCGAGGAGATGATCCCGAAGGTCAAGTCGTCCGAAAGCCGGAAGCGGTCTGCCGGCGCCGAAGACTCTTCGACGACGAGTTCGATCCGGCCGTAGCGCGCGCCTATGCGCTCGAGGATCTCGGCGCGCGCGACGACCTGGTCCATGGACCAGCGCGTGGCGCCTCCCACGTCCATGTACTCGATGAAGCGGATCTCCCCGCCCATCCGGCGGGCGAACTCGATCAGATCCGCGATCTCGTCGTCGTTGACCCCGCGCATGACCACGGTGTCGAGCTTGAGACCGGGCCAGCCCATGCGTCTGACAGCCTCGATTCCCTCGATGACCTGCGGGTACGCGTCGCGACGGGTCAACGCGCGAAAACGCTCGGGCTTGAGGGTGTCGAGGCTGACCGTCACACGCTGGATGCCGGCGTCACGGAGCGCCTGGGCCTCCTGGGCCAGCAGGATGCCGTTGGTCGTAATGGCCATGTCGCGAATTCGGGGCTCGGCCGCGATCATCTTGACGAGGCGGGGCAGGTCTTACCTCAGGAGCGGCTCGCCCCCCGTGAAGCACACCAAGTCGACGCCGAGCCCGGCGAACACGTCCACCAGCCGCGCGATCTCTTCGAAGCTGAGGATGTCGGCGCGCGGCAGCCACGCGTACTCCTCTTCCGGCATGCAGTAGGCGCAGCGGAGATTGCAGCGGTCCGTGACCGAGAGGCGGAGGTTGCGGAGCGGCCGCGCGAACGTGTCACGGATCACGGCAGCTCCACCAAGACACGGTCGCCGTCCACCGAGACCGGGAAGCAGGGCATCTTGACGGCGGGATTATTGACGTTGGCGCCCGTCTTGACGTCCCAGCGCCAGGCGTGCCACGGGCACACGACCACCGCGCCTTCGAGATCACCCTCGCCCAGCGGCCCGCCGCGGTGCGCGCAGGCGTTGTCGAGGGCGTAGAAGGCGCCGTCCACGTTGAAGAGGGCGAGAGCCCTGCCGTCGGCCTCCACGACCCGCCCCTCCCCCGCCGGGACGTCGGCCGCCTGCCCGACGAAAACGCGGCGGCTCATGCCGGCACCGGCTCGCCCAGCCCGGCGCGCTGCCATTCGCGAAGGAGACCGGCCTTCTTCACGCCGACGTCGAAGTGGTCCCACGGCATGATCTCGCCCTCGGAGCGCTCGCGCCGCGTGTAGAAGGAGGGATCCGCCCCCCACACCCGAAGCGCCCGGCGCCAGTCACCGTCCAGCCGGGCGGCGATCTCGAGGAAGTCGCCGACACGGCGGTCGCCCCGTGCCAACAGCGCCTGGAGCCCCGCCTCGCGCGGGTTCTCGTGCACCACCCGCACCTGGTGCCGCCGCGCGCCGCTCTTGATCGCTTCCAGCTTGGTCTCGAGGTCGCGCGGCTCGTCGAAGGGCGCCCACTGGAATGGGGTCCACGGCTTCGGCACGAAGGAGGAGACGGACAACGTCAGCTTGCCGAATGGGTGGCCGTCGGGCCCGGGCACGCGCAGGCGCTCGAGCATGCGGCGCGCCAGATCGGGGATGGCCTCCACGTCCTCCATGGTCTCGGTCGGCTGCCCGATCATGAAGTAGCACTTGAGGTTCGGGATACCGTACTTGCGCAGGAGGTCACAGGCGGCGTAGAGCTGCTCGTCCGTGATGACCTTGCGGATGACTCGACGGAGCCTCTCCGTGCCCGCCTCGGGCGCCATGGTCAGCGTCCGGTGCCCCCCGCGCTGGAGTGAGGCGACCAGGTCCTCCGTCAGGCTGTCGGCCCGCAGCGAGGAGATCGAGACCTCGACACCGTACTCCTCGAGCATCTTCATGAGGTCGCCTATCCACGGGTAGTCCGACAC
>JACORX010000022.1 GCA_016179165.1 Candidatus Rokuibacteriota bacterium
ATCCGCGTCAGCGTGGCGGCGGCCATGACCATAGGGCTCCGACCGGGGGCCTTCTACCGCAACGCTACCTGCGACTGCGTCAACCTGCTGCTGTACTATCCGGAGGGTTGCTACGCCAACTGCACCTACTGCGGGCTCGCGCGCGAGCGGCCGGGGCTCGCCCAGGGCAACACCTTTATCCGCGTGGGCTGGCCGGTGTTCCCCACCGACCGCGTGGTGGAGGCCATCGCGCTGCACGAAGCTCGTGTCGGGCGCGTGTGCATCGCCCAGGTCCAGGACAAGCGCGCGTACCCGGACCTCCTGGACATCAGCCGGCGCATCCGCCGGCGCTCGGCGGTGCCGATCTCGGCCTTGGTCTCGGCCACCTTGCTCGATGAGGAGAAGATCCTGGCCATCCGGGACGCGGGGGCCGACATCGTGGGCGTCGGGCTCGACGCCGCGAGCGAGGAGGTGTTCTACCGGACGCGGGGCAAGGGCGCGAACGGGCCGCATGCATGGAGCCAGCACTGGGACATAGTCCGCCTCGCCCGGAAGCACCTTGGTCCCTTGAAGGTCAACTGTCATGTCATCGTCGGGCTCGGGGAGACGGATGCGGAGCTGGTGGATCTCGTCTACCAGATGAAGTCGGAGCAGATCGCGGCCTATCTCTTCTCGTTCAATCCCGAGCCGGGAACCGCGATGGCGGCGGTGCCGCGGGCGCCCATCTCGCGGCTGCGCCGGATCCAGCTCACCAAGTACCTGATCGAGCACCGCGACCTGCCGCGTGACGCCATCGTCTTCGACGAGGCGGGCGCCATCGCGCGCGTGCTGGCCCCGCAGGCGCTGATCGGCGAGTGCGTGAATGCGGGGACGCCGTTCATGACCAATGGCTGCCCGGATCGGAGCGGCAAGGCGGCCTGCAACCGCCCCTTCGGAAGCTACCGGCCGGGCGAGGAGTTCCGCGACTACCCCTTCCGGCCCACGACCGAGGACACCGACGAGATCCGTGGACAGGCGCGACTCGACGAGGTAACCGGATGACCGTGGCGCCCGCGCCGCCCGTTCGGCTCCTGGACCTGGGCCCGGTTTCCCCGCTCCGCTCCCAGGCGCTCTATCACGCGCTCGCCGAGAGCATGGGAGAGGACTCGCCGGACACCATCGTGCTGTGCCGCCCGTCCGCGCCCTACTTCTGCGTCGGCCACCACCAGTCTCCCGGGGAGGAGCTGGACCTGGACTGGTGCCGGGACAACGGCTACCCGGTCTTCCGGCGGCGCATCGGCGGCGGCACCGTCTTCCTCGATCCGAGCCAGCTTTTCTACCAGTGCGTGTTCAATCGGCGGCGCGCCCCGCTTATGGTCGACGCGATCTACCGCCGCTTCCTCATGCCGGCGGTGGAGACGCTGCGGGCGCTGGGGCTGCCGGCCGCACTGGAGGGCGTCAACGAGATCGAGGTGGGCGGGCGGCGGATCGCCGGCACCGGCGGCGGGCAGATCGGCGAGGCCGTGGTCGTGGTGGGCAATTTCCTCTTCGACTTCCCGGCCGCCGTCATGGGACGCGCCTGGCGCGTGCCCTCCAACGATTTCCGGCGCCTCGCGGAAGACGGGCTCCGACTGCACATGGCGACGCTGAACAGCGCACTCGCCGGGCGGCCTTCCGACGCGCGGATCCGGGCCGAGCTGGTGACGCGCTACGAGGCCGGGCTGGGCCGCTCCCTGGTCCCGGGGAGCCTGGGCGCGGCGGAAGAGGCGCAGGTGCTCGAGCAAGAAGAGCGGCTCTTCTTGCCGGGAGAGGCCGGCGGCGGTGTCCGGCTCCGCGGCGCCGCGCTCAAGGTCACCCACCGTGTCTGGGTGCACGAGTGGACCTGGCCGGTGGGCGGCGCCGACGCCAGGGTGACGGCTCGCGTCGCCGACCGCCGCATCGAGGATCTCGTGATCAGCGGGGCGGCGCTCGCCCGCGACGATGCCGAGCGCCGCGTCCTCGAAGCGCTGAGACACGGTGCTGCATGAGCGACGTGGAGACGCGAGCGCTCGGAACACGCTCTAGGGCGACCTGGCGGTACATCGCCGACGACGGCGTGAGCGCCAGCTTCGGTCTGGCGGCCGACGAGGTCATTGCCCGCGGGCAGGGGACGGGGCACAGCCCGCCGACGCTGCGGCTCTACACCTACCGCTCGCACTGCGCGCTGGTCGGGCGATTTCAGCGCGCGTCCGCCGAGATCGACCTGGACGAATGCCGCCGCCGCGGGGTCGAGGTCAACCGGCGGCCCACGGGCGGCGGCGCCATCGTCATGGGAGACGCGCAGCTCGGCGTGGCGCTCATGATGCCCGCGCCCCCGGGAGCGCGGCCCTATGACCGGACGCGAGATCTCTTCAGCCGCTTCTCCGCCGGCATCACCGGGGCGCTGAGGGGGCTGGGCATCGAAGCCGAGTACAGACGGAAGAACGACGTGGAGGTGGGACGAAAGAAGATCGCGGGGCTCGGCATCTGCTTCGACCAGGCCGGCGGCCTGCTCTTCCACGCGAGCCTGCTCGTGGATCTCGACATCGGCTTCATGCTCTCCGTGCTGCGCACGCCGTTCGAAAAGATCTCGGACAAGGAAATTGCCACCGTGACCGAGCGAATGACGACCGTCCGCCACCAGCTCGGGCGCCCGGTCGGTATCGGGGAGGTGCGGGGCCGGGTGCGGGAGGCCTACGCGAGCGCCCTGGAAGTAGAGTTTCAGCCGGGCGGCTTCTCCCCCGGGGAGCTCGAGGCCATCTCAGCCCTCGAGCGGGAGCGCTACCGGACGCGGGAGTGGCTGGAGCGCCAGCCCGCCACGCCGGACGCCATGGGATCGGCCACCGTCAAGACCGACGGGGGGCTTCTCACCGCCCAGCTCACGCTGGCCGGCGACGTCATCAAGGCCATCTATCTGACCGGCGACTTCTTCACCGACGAGGCCGTCCTGGCCGGGCTCGAGCGGGCCCTCCGTTGGCACCCGGCCTCGGCCGACCTGGTGGTGAAGACGCTCGAGAGCCTGAGCGAGCGTGACGGCCTCCGGCTGCCCCATGTGCCATCGGAAGCGGTCGGCCGCGTGGTGGCGCTCGCCGCCGACGCGGCGCGCCATCACGAGC
>JACORX010000023.1 GCA_016179165.1 Candidatus Rokuibacteriota bacterium
AACCAGAATCGGAACGATGATCAGCACCGTGCCGACCGCGATCAGCAGGCGCACGATCGGCCTGGACTTCAGAACCGTCAGACGCCAGCCGCCGGGCGCCCTCTCGGCGAGGCCCGAGATCAGCCATCCTGCGGCCGAGGCGAGGACTCGCGCGCCGATCAACAGTCCCAAGATCAGCACGAGGCTGGGCCACTCCAGACGGTTCAGAATCTTGAAAACGCTGATCTCTGCGTTCATGAGACCTCCCACGTCGAGCGTTCCGACCGTTTCCCCTGCGCCAAGGCGCCACCCCGCAAGCTACTTCCGAAGGCGAGACGAATCAAGCCGCGTCCTATGGTCAGCCGAAGATGGCTGCCGGTCTGACGGGTCACCCCGGGGATAGCGGGGGGAGCGTGATAGGCTCGCAAGCCATGGGACGGGCGGCCTGGCTCGTGGTGGTGGTGGCGCTGCTCGCTTTCGATCTGCCGGCCGACGCCGCCGACCCGATGCCGCGGCCCGGCGGCCTCCCCCCAGGCGTGCTGTCCAAAGCCGAGCGCGGGTTCCTCGAGAAGCACTGGCGCCGCGCCATCCCTCCCCAGGGGCCGGCGCCTGCGCGCTTCTCTTCCATCGAGCGTTCGCTCCAGCCGGAGGCCTGCGGAGCCTGTCACCCGGTCCAGTTCGGCGACTGGCAGGCCTCGCTTCATTCGAAGAGCATGGGGCCCGGCGTGGCCGGCCAGCTCGTCGAGATGGCGCGGCGGGAGCCCGCCGCCGCGCGATCGTGCTCGCGCTGTCATGCGCCCGCCGCCGAGCAGCGGCCCGAGCTGGTCGACGCGCGCGGGGTCCTCGCCAACCCCGACTTCGATCCGACCCTCCAGTCCCGCGGCGTCATCTGCGCGAGCTGCCACGTCCGAGGCTATGAGCATTTCGGCCCGCCGCGCAGGGACGGCTCGACGGCGAGCCGGGCGCCGCGCGGGACATTCCCGCACGACGGCGTCACGCGGACGGCCGCCTTCCTCCGGGCCGAGTTCTGCGCGAGCTGCCACCAGTTCGGCGCCGATGGTCTCTCCCTGAACGGCAAGCCGCTCGAGAACACCTACGAAGAGTGGCGGCGGAGTCCGGCGGCGCGCCGGGGACTCCAGTGCCAGAACTGCCACATGCCGGATCGGCGTCACCTCTGGCGCGGCATCCACAATGCAGACATGGTGCGCTCCGGCGTCAAGATCACCGTGAGAGCGGATCGGGCGCGCTACCGCGCGGGCGACCTCGTGCGCGCGACGCTGGCGATCGCGACGCCGAGGGTCGGCCACGCCTTCCCCACCTACGTCACGCCGCAGGTGCTGGTGCGCGCCGAGCTCGTGGACGCCCACGGACAGCCGGTGGCAGGAAGCGTCGAAGAGCGCGTCATCGCCCGCCAGGTGCCGCTCGACCTTTCGCGCGAGATCTCCGACACTCCCATCCCACCCGGCGGACGCTTTACCCTCGACTACGCGCGGCGGCTCGAAGCGGTGGGCCTGAAGCTTCGCGTCACCGTGACCGTGCTGCCGGACGAGTTCTACACGCGCTTCTTCGAGGCCCTGTTGGCGGCGGGGGCGGGCGAAGGCGAAGCGCAGATCAGGGAGGCGCTCGAGGCCACGCGCCGCTCCGCCTACACGCTGTACCTCAAGGAGCTGCCGTTGACCTGAGAGTGCCGGGCTAGGCCGTCGTCACCGCGCGGGTCCTCCCGGCGCGGGTGCTCAGGCGCCGCCGGCCAGCGGCGGGAACAAGGCCAGCTCGTCGCCCGAGATCAAAACCTGCTCCAGGTCGGCGTCGCGGCCATTGACCACGGTGAGGCAGGCCAGCTCGCCCGGGATCTTGAGCGACTCCACCACATCGCGCACGGTGGCGCCGGCAGGCAGATCGAGCGAAATGCCGTCGCCGTCGGCGCCGGCCGGCAGATAGGGCTGAAGGGTCGCGAAAAGCCGGACTTCGACGTTCATCCAACCGTGAGAGCTAGTCTGCCGAGGCAGCTGAGGCGACCGAGGCGATCCGTAGCCTGTCACCCGGGCGGATTCGCGCGGCCTCGTCGAGCTCGTTCCAGCGCGTGAGCTCGGCGGCCGAGACGCCGTAGCGCTTGGCAATTGTGCCCACGGTTTCCTTCGGCTGGACGACATGGATCTCAGGCTTGACGGCCTGGCGACCGCGGCCGGCCGCCGCGAGCCGCTGTTCCCGCGCGCGCTCCTGGACCTCGGCGAACCGCTCAGAAGCGCCCACGGGGAACTTCAGCAAATAGGGTCCACCCGGGGGAGTCTGCTTCATCCTCAATTCGGGATTGAGCTCGTACAGTACCTCGACGCCGACGCCCACGAGCGCCGCGACGCGCAAGAGCGCAAGGCCCGAAGGCACAGGGGCGGCTTCGTAGGCGAGCGGCTCTGTCTGGGAGGCCGTGAAGCCGTACCGCTCGGGCTCGCGGCTGATGAGGGTCGCCGCCTGGATAGCGGGGACGAAGTTCTTGGTCTCTTCACGGAGGACGCGTCCCCGCGTCAGCTCCCAGAAGTCGCTTGTTCCGAGCGTCTTCATCGCGCGGAGGACCCTCATCTCACCGCCGTTGTACCCCGCCTGGGCGAGCTCCCACGAGCCCAAGAGCGCGTAGAGGTCGCTGAGGTAGCGCGCGGCAGCCACGGTGGACTTCTCGGGATCGAGGCGCTCGTCCACCCAGCGGTCCACGCGGAGCCCGTATCGGCGGGCCGTTGGCGCCATGAACTGCCACAGTCCCTTGGCACCCGCCCGGGACACCGCGACTGGGTTGAAACCACTCTCGATCATGGCGGTGAACATCAGGTCCTCGGGCAACCCCTTGTCCCTGAGCACCCCCTGGATCATCCCAGCGTAGCGGCCCGAACGATCCAGCCACCGCTCGAACACCACCCTTCGGCGGCCCGTTTGGAACTGTTCGAGGAAGCGTCTGACCTCGGCATTGTCACGGATGGGGAACGTGGGCGCTGCGGGGCTGAATGACTCCGTGCTGGCTCCGTCAGAGGTTTGACGGTCAGATCCAGGGTCCGGCTCGGCCGGGTCCCAGGTAAGCGGAGGCTCCTGGGAGCCCTCGGCAGCCAGGTCCTGGACGGGGGGTTCGGAGACGGGTGGGAGGGGAGAGAAGCTCTCCAGCTCCGCCCCGGCCACCCCTGGATGTCCCAGGGCCGCCAGGCAAAGGAGCAAGAAACCGATACCGCGAGGCCCGTTCTGGAAGGACATGGAGAGGAACTTGAGGGGTTGTACCACGGGGGGACAAGTGGGGTCAACCCCCCAGGCAGGGCTCCACAGGCAGGGCCGGCCTGGGCAGATAGCCCTCGACACACAGGCGGCCACAACCTAGCGGGGGGCGCCGCCCTGCTGCGTCCGGGGAGTGGCCGGCTGACCTTGGTCGGGAACGCGGCGATCCTCCCTGACGCTCGTCATCCACTCGTTGCGGTCGTGAAGCCGCACCGTCGCTTCCTCACCTGCCCTCACGGTTACGGGCCTCGACCAAAACGTCACGGTCGTCCGGCCGAAGACCTGCGGGCGCGTCTTGTAGCGCTCGGCCTCGTCCCGCTTCAGACCGGGGGGGCGCTTGGCATGCGGCGTCTCGCGCCAGGCCAGCAGCATCCAGGCGCCCTCGGGCACCCGCTGAAAGCGGAAGGCGCCGGCGCTGTCAGAGGACCCGCCGAGAATCAACTGGCCGGCTCCCGTGTCGATGAGCGTCCGCTCGAAGGCCAGGCGGGCCGTGCTCACCTTGGGCTCCGCCTCGATATAGGCATCGGGCGAGTCGCGCGAGTGCGTCTTGATCGCCTCGAGCTCGGCCTCGAAGGCGGCCGAGCGCGGCAGGAGGATCACCGAGACTGACGCGTAGGGCGTGGCCTCTCCGCCAGGCCGCCCTTCCGCGTAGGCCCGGCCATCGACGCTACCGAGTGCCCCCCGCTCACGCGCAGCAAGGAGCGGCGCGGCCAGCGCTGCCACATCCCCGGCCGACGCGATGCTGGTTACTCCGAGCAGCAGAAGCACCACCCCCGAAACGGCCGAACGAGCGCCGGAGCATCGGTTGGTCATCCGTGGGGAAGGACCAACCAGGTCGCGGCCGCGAGAGCGCCAGACAGCGGGATGGTCAGGATCCATGCCCACACGATGCGTCCCGCCACGCCCCACCGCACCGCCGAAAGCCGCTGGGTGGCGCCGACACCCATGATGGAGCCGGTGATGGTGTGGGTCGTGCTGACGGGTATGCCGCCGATCGCCGTGCCGATCAGCATCACGGCCCCGGCCGTCTCGGCGCAGAAGCCGCCGACCGGGCGCAGCTTGGTCAGCCGCATCCCCATGGTCTTGACGATGCGCCAGCCGCCCGCCATGGTCCCGAGCCCGATCGCCGCGTGCGCCGCCAGGATGACCCAGATCGGCACGTAGAACTCGGGGCCCAGGTAGCCGCCCGAGAAGAGGAGGATGGCGATGATCCCCATGGTTTTCTGGGCGTCGTTGGTGCCGTGGCCTAAGCTGTAGAAGGCCGCGGAGATCAGTTGCAGCCTCCGGAAG
>JACORX010000237.1 GCA_016179165.1 Candidatus Rokuibacteriota bacterium
CCGGGCCGTTCGCATCGCCGAATCGTGATCCTCTCGCAGGAGACGCTCGAGCGCCTACAGCGGTTTACCTGGTGAGATCCGCTCGGACGCGTCCTGGAATTACAGAGGATGCGAGAGCAGAAAGACCCGAGAGGGGGACACTCCGATTGAAGGGATGTGGGGCGTGTTGCTCGTGCTGGCGGTCGCGGCGCCGGACGCGGTGTCGCTATGGCCTGGCCGTGAAGGCTACTAAACGATGCCATGTGACAGCGCCCCGAGCGGAACGGCGGCCGCTCGGGCTACGGGGGAATCTGACCGACAACCAGCACCCGCGAGGGATCAAGAGGGATTGATGTGCGGGCCGCCGCCGGCCGCCGCGGAGCAGGCCGTCCGGTGGTTCCAGGCCCTGGGCGACGAGACACGCCTCAGAATCATCGAACGGTTGCGCGCCGGGGAGGAATCGGTCGGCAATCTGGCCGGGGTGCTCGCTAGCGGCCAATCACGCCTGTCGTTTCATCTCAGGACCCTCAAGAGTGCCGGCCTCGTCCGTGCCCGGCGCCAGGGACGGTTGACGTACTACTCACTCGACTTCGCCACGCTGCACGCGGTCGAGCAGATCCTGGAGACTCTCCGGCTGAGGCCGGACGCGCCCGCCGATCGCAACGAGGCGAGCGCACCGGAAGCGGAGCTACCGTGAGTCCCGGCCATCGACGTGGCGAACCGGCTGAGGCGCGAGTCGCACGGCTCAGGCGGCGCTTCGTCCACCGGCCGACAGTGTCTCCTCCACACTACGCGAATCTGTCTCGCTCCACGTCCCCACCGCCGCCGACCGGGCCTGCGTTGACGGCAATCAGCCCGAGGCGGAGCGTCGGTCGCAACCGACCATAGCCGCGAGAACAGTGGGCGGCGCCATACCCGCCCTCCGGGCCACCGCCCTCGAATCTATCCTCGATCAGGACAGGGGAGCCGGTAGGGTTCCGGGGGTGCCGTTCCCATTCACGGCGTCGACTTCCCGCCGCACTGTCGCCTCGATTGCGTCGATCCGCACCAGCGGTACCAGCACCCATGCCAGGGCGCTGGCCGCCGCGGAGATGAGGACGAGAGGGACGTACCCGAGAACGCCGTAGAGGTATCCGACCACGATCTCGGAGCCTTGCGAGCCGCCGTTGTAGACGGCCGCCAGCAGCGCGAAGAATGTGCCCTCCACCCGGCGCGGGCAGGCCTTGGCCGCGAGGTCCAGAAAGGCGAGGAATACGACCATGCCGGCGCAACCGAAGCCGACGTCGACGATGATGGCGGACCACGGGCCGCGGTAGGCCAGGAAGGCGAGGGTGCTCAGGACGCCGATCGCGATGGCCAGATTGATGATCCGCCGCATCGGGAGGGATCGCGACAGCGGCGCGTAGATCACCGCGCCCGCGATGGCCCCCGCCGCACCGAGCGCCGTCAGCTGACCGATGAACCGCTGGCTGAACTTCAAGGTGTCCGTCTGGTAGTAGAAGAGCGCCCTGCCGATGGACGGGCTGAAGGTCCAGACGAAGATGAACCCGGCCACGATGCAAAGCTGGCGATCCCGGAGCGCTGCCCGCAGCCCCGCCCACGTCTCCGCGACGGCCGCACGGTCGGCCGGCTGGCGGGGCTCCCTGACGCACCACACGGTCATCGCCGCCGCAATCAGCGGGAGCACCGCCGCCACGGCGAAGGCCGTGCGCAGGCTCCGGGCTTCCGCCAGCCGGCCACCGGCCACGCCCACGAGGACGGTGGCGCCGTAGATGCAGGCCCACTGGACCGCCTGGAATGCGCCGGTGAGGCCGCGGGGCCGGCCCTGCTCCACTATCAGCGCGTCGGTGAGGACATCGCTGAAGGCGAGACCCAGCGCCATGAGGATGAACAAGGCGGCGAGCTGCCCGTACGAGGGCTCGGGCGTCAGGGCGAGGGCGCGGCGCCCGCCCCGGCGCTCAGGAGGGCCGCCAGGACGAAATAGCTCTTCCGGCGCCGGCCCAAGAGCGGCACCGAATCGGACAAGAGCCCGTACACCGGCTTGATCAGCCACGGGATCCGGCCCAGCGAGAAGAACATCGCCACCTGGACGGCCGACAGCCGGCCGTCCTTCAGGGCGATGAACAGGCTCTGGCGCGGGAGATGCCACATGCCCTGGGCGAAGTAGACCACCCCGAACAGGATCGCGAGGTTGCTCGCGTACCGCGTGGTGAAGGGGTGCAGCCGCGCGATGCGGGTGCCCAGCCGGGCAAGGATCATGGGATCTCCTAGTTCTCGATCGTCACCCGCGCGAACGAGTGGGGCATGGCTGGAGGGGCGCCTCGAAATCACGGGACAGGATCTGGGAGTGATGGCGCATCCCGGCCGGGCAAGCGCTTGGCCGTCACATAAGTCGAGACCCGCGACAGAGGCCGAATATTCCCGCGCGACCGCTGGAATAGGCCGGGGCCTCATCGGTTTTAAGCGATAGGAACTGGATTCGAGCGAGGAGGTGAGATGGATGAACCGACGAGTCGCGAGAAGCATCGCCGTGATCGGTCTCCTGGTCATGGCGGGGGCGCCCAGCGCGATAGCGCAGACCAAGAACCCGTGCGCGGCCAAGAACCCGTGCGCGGCGAAGGGGGCGAACCCCTGCGCAGCCAAAAACCCGTGCGCGGCGAAGAACCCCTGCGCCGCCAAGTATCCGATGGGAGCACCCAGCGTCACGGGGTCGAGGGGGCCTACGGGGGTTTACGTCCCAGGCCAGGACACCCACGAGGGCCGGCTGAAGAGCATCGAGGCGAATTAGGACGCCCTGCGCTGCCTCCGCAGGGGCCGCTGACCGAAGCGGCCCCTGCGCGGGCGACCGGCGGGGAAACCTCGCAGCCGAGAAGCCCCAGTTGAGGCCGACTTTCGCTTGACCGCACGCGTTGGGCCTTGCTAGATTGGCACACGGTGTCAAATCTTCGAGGAGAACTGGGCTCGATCCTGTAAACTCGATGAGATTCCAGCCCGCCGCTCACTGATCCGCGCACTCGCTTTCGCCATGCTCGCCGTCGGCGTGATGCTGATGGTGGGATGTGCACGCGAGACGCGCGTCCTGCGGTTCTGGATCGCGCCCGATGCGCCTCCGGTCCTGGTGGCGCCGGCTGAGATCGCGAGCTACGAGGAAGCCGTGCACACGATCACGGCGATCATGGTGCGCGAGTTCGAGTTGCCGCTCTCCGGCCCCCTCTCTGTGTTCGTCTACCCAACGCGCGAGGCGTACGCCGACGGACTCGTCAGTACCGGACGCCTTGCGCCCGACCAGGCCACGAAAATCGCCGCGTATGCGGTCGCCGTCACGGAGCACGGCCGGCTATTCATCAACGACGAGGGCATGCGCGACCTACCCCGGAGCGAGTGGCTGGCGATGATCGCGCACGAGCTGGCGCACCACGCGCAGTACCAGCTCTCAGGCGGGCGGCGCGGACGCTCAGAGCAGTGGCTTCGCGAAGGCATGGCGGACTGGGTTGCCTGCCAGGTGCTCGATAGCCTGGGCCGCACGACGTTCCGGCAGGAACGCGAGCACGCGCTTCGTGAAATCGCCGCGGCATGGCCGGAGCTCGCAAGCAAGCGGGTCGACTTGGTGGAGCTCGGCCGGCCCCGCGGATGGGAAGCCCGTCATCTGCAGCCGGATGGCCACCTCGTCTACCGGTTGGCGTTCCTGCTGACCGACGACCTGATCCGGCAGCACCGCTGGCCTCGGCTGCTCGATTACTTCCGAGCGTTCGCCGAGTCCGACGAGCGCTTCGACGAGTTCCAGCGGGCATTCGGCGAATCGCTGGAGCGGTTCGGAGCGGACGCGCTCGCGCGGCTCCGCAACGATCTCGTCCGCCGCGAGGGCTGAACCTAGGAGCAGCGCATCGGCTGACGGGCGGGTTCTCGAAAGGCGAGGAGCCGGAAGTGATAAACGATATCCACATCGAACTCATCACCCGCGACCTTGAGCGGTCGTCCGGCCCTGCTCGACCATCAGCGCGTCGGAGAGGAGCCCGAATACCGGCTTGATCAGCCACCGGATCCGGCTCAGCGAGAAGAACGTTGCCATCTGGACGGCCGACAGGCCGCCGTCCTTCAGGGCGATGACCAGGCTCTGGCGCGGGAGATGCCACATGCCCTGGGCGAAGTAGACCACCCCGAACAGGATCGCGAGGTTGCTCGCGTACCGCGTGGTGAACTACGCTCTCGCTCGGCGTGTCGGAGCCTCTGAGGCAGGAGTCGCACGCCTCAGGTGGCGCTTCGTCCACCGGCCGACGAGACGGTGTTCAGCCGACGCGGCACGAATCCGCCTCGCTCCACGTTCACATCGTCCTCGACCGGGACCGGGTCAGCGGCGACCGGCGCGAGACCGGTAAGACCTCGAGGAGGCATCCACTACTCGGGCAGGTGTCGTTCTGACGGCTCCGCCGTTCTCCGGAGGGCCTCCGGAGCGTCGGTCGGAACCAATCGCGGCCAGGAGGACATCGAGGGGCCGGACGGGCGGCGCGGGATCGCCGATCCCCGCGCGACCCCGCGACATCGTGGACGCGCGCGAGCCTCCATCTCGTCGACGATGGCATCGACGAGAACCACGATGGTGGAGAGTGGTACTCCACCCACCCAGCGTCGAACCCTACAGTCGAACTGGATGATGGCATCCAGCCGGCTTAGATCGGTCATCTCGACTTGCCTCGGTCGCATTGTTCGACCTCCCACGGATAAAACCCGAGACCCTTCGAGGCTATTCCGGGACGGCGTTTCTGGCGGAAGGAGGGAGATAGATTCTCCACGCAGAGCTTGCTCGGCCGGCGGCAACTTGAGCGGCGCCGCCTCGATGTCTCGTCGGACCAGCCCGGCGGCAGGTCGAGGATTGACGGCAACGCGACCAGATCCGGCTCTTCGAGTGGCACCTCCCCGGCCACCTCGCGGTGCCGCCGGACGTTCAGGAAACGGTGCCTCAGGATAGTGAACAGCCAGGCCCGCATGTTGGTTCTGGTGAGCGAGGCGCGCGCCCGGAAGGCCCGTTCGTAGGTGTCCTGGGTGAGGTCGGAGGCCTCGGTCGGGTCGCCGCAGAGCCAGAGGGCCACACGGTAGACGGAGTCCGCGTGGCCGACGCCTCGACCTCGAACTCCCAGGGCTCGCGCATGGCCGCCCCATGATACAGCCGCGCGGCGCGCTCATGTGGCAGGACGGCGCCACGGAGCGTCCCTCGTGACCGCGCCGCCGCCCGGTCAGGGAGCCTCGGGGCAGACGAAACCGAAACGTCCGATACCGGGGCCGCCGCGTGGCCGACCGAGCGCTGGTCGGTGAGGCTTCCCTCGCCTGACTTCCCTCGATATCGTCCCTCTCTTGGTATCCCTCGCTCGGTTCGCGCCGGGTCGCACGGCGGGGCGAGACTCGACAAGTGCTGACTTGCGACCCTGATGGCAGGATGGCTGCGGGAGCCGACGTCAAGTGTAACAGGCGTACGGTTTTCGTAGGACTTCTCCCATACCTCGCGTGGGTACTGCTAGCGAGTGTCGTCATAGCGCCGCCATTGATCGTGCGGGCGCAGGGACTAGAGGCGCAGGGCCAGTTGGCAGAGGCTCGGCGCCTGAGTCAAGAAGCCGAAAGGCTTGCTGCTGCTGGGCAGTTCGCGGAGGCGGCGCCCCTCGTCCAGCGGGCTCTCGCGCTCGGCGAGGAAGCCCTTGGCCCGGAGCACCCCGTTGTGGCTGTGGGCCTCGGCAACCTTGCGGTGGCTTACAGCGCCCAGGGCAAGTACCCGGAAGCCGAGCTGCTTCATCGGCGCGCCCTGGCGATCCGAGAGAAGGCGTTCGGCCTGCAGCACCCGGCCGTGGCTTCGAGCCTCAACAACCTCGCGGGTCTGTACGCTGCCCAGGGCAAGTACGGCGAGGCCGAGCCGCTGTATCGGCGTGCCCTCGCGATCCGAGAGGAGACTCTGGGGCCGGAGCACCCGGATGTGGCCACGGGTCTCAACAGTCTCGCGGTGCTCTACGGCGCCCTGGGCAAGTACCCGGCGGCCGAGCCGCTTCATCGGCGTGCCCTGGCGATCCGGGCGAAGGCATTCGGCCTGCAGCACCCCGCCGTGGCTTCAAGCCTCAACGACCTTGCGGAGCTCTACCGCGCCCAAGGCAGGTACTCGGAGGCCGAGCCGCTTCACCAACGCGCCCTCGCGATCGGAGAGACGGCCCTGGGGACGGAGCACCCTGCCGTGGCTGTGAGCCTCAATAACCTGGCGCTGCTCTACCGCGCCCAGGGGAAGTTCGCGGAGGCCGAGCCACTGTATCGGCGAGCGCTCGCCATAGGGGAGAAGAAACTGGGCGCGGAGCCTCCGCATATGGCGACGAGCCACAACAACCTCGCGGCGCTCTACGCCGCTCAGGGGAAGTACGCGGAGGCCGAGCCGCTGTATCGGCGCGCCGTCGTTGTTGCAGAGAAAGCCCTGGGCCCGGAGCACCCGAACCTGGCCGTCGTCCTGGACGGATTGGCCGCCGTTCTGCGAAAGACTGACCGGAAAGCCGAGGCAGAGCAAATGGAAGATCGCGCTACGCTGATCAGTGCCAAGCGCGCCCAGACGAGCCCGACACGCTGACAGGGATCATCCTGTTCCGCGCTGACGCTATCTGAACGCCGCCTCGATGGATGACCCGTGACGTCGGCTTCCTGCAGGGCTACTGGAGCGCGACCCGCGAAGCGGTCAGCGAGCGGAAGCTCGACCACGTCGGAAAGGAGATCCTCGCAACGGATCGTCGTCACCGGGCTGGCCCGCCGCCAGATAGAGCCCCTCGACATCGGGGTGAGCGTAGACAAAACATAAGCCTGTTCTCAGACCTGAGCTGAACTGGCAGGCAGAGATCAGATCGCGTTTCGTAACGCGATGGTCGAGATCGGACTGCTGACGGCCATGATCGTGGCGCTGGTCGTGGCGCTGCGCATGCTTCGCACACCTCCAGAGCGGACTGGTTTTCGCCTTCACGCATTAGGGAGAAGCCGTTCGGTGGCTGGAGGTCCCGGCGTGATAGAGGCCGGGACGGGGGGCGGTATTCGCTAACGAGCCTTGTCCTGAAAGGATTCGGTGATTTCATCCGAGCCTTGGAACGCGGCGGTGTGCGGTCGAGCCCCACGGCGGCGGGGGACCAGGTCCCGACGAGCGCCGCGAGGAGCAGCGCGCTGATCATGGCTGCGCGACGTGAATAGAAGTGGCCGGGTGGAAGGCCGCCCAGGCGAACCAGAAGGCGTCCACGTGCGGGAGGGGGCGGAGTTCGCGACCCGCGAGCGGACCCGAGACAGCGCGACCGAGCAGGTTCCACACGCTGCCCGTCTCGGCATCGCGGAAGCCCGCGGGCACGGGCTCGAAAGCCAGGGCGCGGCCGTCCACGACGCGGCTGTAAACCGCTGTCGCACCCACCGCGCGCGAGGCGGCGATCTGCGACTGATCGAGCGCTGACAGCGCGCCCGGACGGTAGAAGACGACGAGCTTCTCGCCGGCCCAGTCGTCGTGCGCGACGCCGCGGCGAGCGAGCACGGGCCACGGATAGGCGCGGGCAACGCCGCCAAGCGCCAGGCCTACGACGCGCTCCTTGGGCGGCCGGCGTGGATCGGGCGCCCCCTGGAAGAGGAACGGACGGCTCTCCGGCTGGTCATAGCCCTCGTAGGGATTGCGCCCGTACGCGCGACTCACGCCTGTCTCCCGGGAGAGCACGCGGCCGCCGGGATACGCCTGCTTGAAGTCCTCGTACGCGAGCGTGTTCGCGGGTAGCGGTGTGAGCCGGGTCCCGGCCCGCGCACCGACGACGGCGCGCCCTTCCATCTGGGACCAGAGCGAATGCGTCTCCCGGTCGTACATCAGCAGATCGCTCTTCCAGAGCTTGCCCGAGGTGCCGAAGTCGAGCTTCGTGCCGCCCACGACGCGATCGAAGACGAGGCCCGCATTGCACAGAGGGCAGAACGTCACCACCACCGGCCGGCCGCCGACGACATCGTTGACGATCTCATGCCAAATACGTCTCTGCAGTGGATAGGCGCGCGCGTCGGAGCCGATGCGGAAGCCGAGCACCGGCTCCGTGGGCTTGAGCCAGGCGTCCGCCGCGGCCGGTGAGACGAACACGGGCTTGTCGATGGGCGGAATGCCGTCGGGCGGCGGGCCGCCGGAGATGATCTCCTCGAGCGGGATCAGGGGCTTGCCGAGGTCGGTGCGTAGCGTGTCGGCGTGGACGCTTCCGACGGCCGCCAGGACCGATAGCGCGGCGAGTAGAAGGATGCGGCGCAACGCTGGAGTGCGAACTGCGGGGCTAGAGCCGCGCATCGCGGGCGCGCTCGGCGCGCAGCGTGTCGGCGCACTTGAGCAGGCCTCCGTAATCCAGCATGGAGACCAGGCCGAAGATTGCCTCTCCATCACTCCACGCCACCGTGCGGTATCCTTTGCGCTCCAGCGTCACGTAGTCGTGGCCCCGGAAACTGACGCGCGCGCCGTGAAGATCGCTCTCGCGAACCCGGGCCGGCACCATGAACACGGACAGCGGGGTGTGCCCCTTCTCGTAGAGCACGTAGGACGCGCGGTGCTCGTGGGCCTGGGCGACGCGCGCACCGACCAGCCG
Source organism: Candidatus Rokuibacteriota bacterium (assembly GCA_016179165.1). Classification (GTDB taxonomy): domain Bacteria; phylum Methylomirabilota; class Methylomirabilia; order Rokubacteriales; family CSP1-6; genus AR37. Next base: position 8,577 of record JACORX010000237.1, read on the forward strand.
GATGCCCTCCATGGAGTAGTCGGCCACGGTCACCCGCAGCTTGGCGCGCTCGCGGAACCAAGCCTCCACAGCCCACGGGTCCGCCGAGGCGAATTCACTCGACTCCTCCATCTGGGTGAACGCGATGTGGCTGTCTACGAGTTCGCTCACCAACGGGGTTGCGGGCCGGAGCGCCGAAAGGAGGACCACTCCTGCGAAGACGGCGGTGACCGTGGATGCCGCCAGCCAGGGGCGGAGGGCGGCCCACCGCATGGACCGCCCAAGCCGCGCGCGGATCGACTCGCGGAGCTCGTCCGACGCCGATTCCCGCGGCTGCCGCCGGAGGATCTGGCGGAACTCGCGCTCTCGGGCGACGCGCCCGCGGCAGCCCAGGCATTCGGCGACGTGGGCGTCGGCCTCGACGGTCTCGCCGACATCGAGCTCCCCGTCCACATACGGATGCAGGCGGCTTTCCAACTCCGTGCAGTTCATCCCGGCTCCTTCACGCATCCGAGTTCGCTTTCGAAGCGACCGAGGGCCCGGTAGGGCAGCGCCCGTGGCCCAGCCGAACAGTCGGCCCCCTGCCGCGCCCTACTATCCCTAACCCCTCGCGGGCCCGGGATATTCCTCCCGGTGGGTACTCCGGGGAATGTCCCGACGTCGGGGAGTGTTACCTTGCCGTGATGAAGCCCTACTGGGTAATCCTGCTGGGATTCGGCCTTCTCCTGCTCCCCGGAAGCGAACAGGCCATCGGTCAGGCCCAGCGTCGACCGGGTGTTTCTCCGGCCGAGCGCGACTTCCTGAATCGGCACTGGCGCCGGCCCATTCCACCGCAAGGCGCTCCGCCCCAGCGCTTCTCTCCCGTCGAGAGGTCCCTGGCGCCGCAGAGCTGCGGGACCTGCCACCCGGCTCAGTTCGCCGACTGGAAGACGAGCCTGCACTCGAAGAGTATGGGTCCCGGAGTGGCCGGCCAGCTCGTCGAGATGGTCAAGACCGATCCGGAGGACGCGCGCACATGCCTCAACTGCCACGCGCCTCTGGCCGAGCAGGCATCCCAGAACCCGGCCTTCGACGCGTCGCTCCAGGCGCAGGGCCTGGTGTGCGCCGGCTGCCATGTCCGCGGGCATCAGCGCTTTGGCCCGCCGCTGCGGGAGGGCTCGGTGACCCCTGCGGCGCCCCGCCAGAGCCTGCCCCACAACGGCGTGACGCGGAACCGGGCGTTTCTCCAATCGGAGTTCTGCGCGAGCTGCCATCAGTTCGAGCCGGACGGCTTCGCGCTCAACGGGACGTTGCTGGAGAACACCTACGAGGAGTGGCGGGCGAGTTCCTTCGCCGCGCGCGGCGTGCAGTGCCAGGACTGCCACATGCCGGATCGGCGCCACCTCTGGCGGGGCATTCACGATCCCGAGACTGTACGGGGCGCGCTCCGGATCACCCTCAATGCGGAGCGCCCGGGTGACGAGGCGGTCGTGACGCTCACCATCGCCAGCGTCGGGGTGGGCCACCATTTCCCGACCTATGTCACCCCGTTGGTGGTCGTTCGCGGGGAACTCATCGACCGGGCCGGGCGGCCGGTGCCGGGCAGCGCCGAGGAGCACATGATCGGCCGTCAGGTGGCCCTCGATCTCTCCCGGCAGATCGCGGATACGCGCATCCCGGCGGGCGGGCAGGCCCGGTTCGTGTTCCGCCGCCGCGTGGACCGCACGGGCCTGCGCTTTCGCGGAACGGTCACGGTCAGGCCCGACGAGTTCTACGCAGGATTCTTCGAGTCGCTGCTCGCCGCCGGGGCCGGCGCCGGCACGGCACAGATTCGGGAGGCGCAGCGAGCCGCGCGCGGCTCCGCCTTCGTCATCTTCGAGCGCGATATGCCGCTCACCCGAGAGTGAAAGGGGATGGTCCATGCTCGTCAGACTCGTCGCCGCAGTTGTCTTCGCCGCCGCCCTCGGTGTCTCGCCCGCGCTGGCCCAGGACGGGCGCATCACCGCCACGAGCCGGGCGCCCTTCCAGAAAGTAGCCGAGGCGCTCGAGAAAGCCGTCGCCGACCAGAAAATGGCGGTTGTCTGCCACGCCAACGCGCAGCGCGGGGCGGCCGGGCGCGGCGTCACCATCAAGGGCAACCAGGTGCTGATGGTCTTCCGGAACGATTTCGCGGTGCGCCTGCTCGCTGCCGAGCCGCAGGCCGGTTTCGAGGCGCCGATCCGGATCTATGTCTACGAGAATGCCGACGGCACGGCGACGGTGAGCTACGTGCCGCCCTCGGCGGTCTTCGCCCCCTACAAGCACCGCGAGGTCAAGGCGGTCGCGGCCGAGCTCGATCCGATCTTCAAGGCCATCGTGGAGGGGGCTCTGGCGGCCCGTTGAATCGGCAAATGCCAGGCCCGGAAGGGAACCGCCCCGGCCTTCCACGCTGCGGAGGGCGAGGCCGCACGCGCGAGGCCGGGGCGTCGGGCGATCCTACTTCTTAGGCGCGCACGGGTTCTTGGCGGCGCAGGGGTTCTTCGCCGCGCAGGGGTTCTTGGCCGCGCAGGGATTGGCTGTCGCGGCCGAGCCGGGCTTGAAGGTCTTCTGGACCTCACTGGTATAGGCCGTCAGCGCCGCCAGCTCCCGTGAGTCCCACGGCAGCGTCTTCGCCAGCATGGGCACGATCAGGCAGAACTGCACCATCTCGTCCGTGTTGATCTGCTTCAGGCCGGCGCGATCCTTGGCCATGGCCACGGGATGAGGATACGGCTTGCCGAAGGTTGGATTGAAGGCCAGATTGTTGATGTGGCAGGTCTGGCACGCGAGCCCATTGGTGCTGAGCTTGGTGTCTTTCCAAAGACGCTCGCCTTCCTTTAGGAGCTCGGCCCGCGGGGCGTTGGCCAGCTTCGTGCCCTTGGGGCGCGTGACAAGCTTGGGATCCACCTTCGCCCCCGCGGCACAGGGATTCTTGGCGGCGCAGGGATTCTTCGCCGCACACGGGTTCTTGGCGGCACAGGGATTCTTGGCGGCTCTCGGGTTGTTGGCCTGGGCGATCTGCAACGGGGCGCCCGGATCTACTGCTTGGGCGGCACCCGCGAGGGCAAGAGATGCGGCGGCTGCCACGACCAGCATGCGATTCACAGCCTTCATCCAGTTCTCCTTTGTGCGCCGGAGGCCGGAGCCGCCCAATCGGGTCGGCCCCGGCCCCAGGTCACCGAAATAGCTACTTCTTCGCTGCGCACGGGTTCTTGGCGGCGCAGGGGTTCTTGGCGGCACACGGGTTCTTGGCGGCGCAGGGGTTCTTGGCGGCACAGGGGTTCTTGGCGGCGCACGGGTTCTTGGCAGCACAGGGGTTCTTGGCGGCGCACGGGTTGGCCGACTGGGTCGCGCCGGGTTTCTTCGCCGCGCAGGGGTTGCTCTGCTGAGCGGCGACGGGCGCCGCAGCTGCCATGGCAAGCACCAACGCCATCGAGAGTGTCATAAAGGTCTTTCGCATCATTTTCGTTTCACCTCCTTAACCAGCGGGTTCTGGGGTCTGTCTGGTTGAGAGAACCCGCATCGATCGCCGATTATTCCGGCCGGGGGGTAGTGGGGGCTCTCGGCCACAGGCCCGAGCCAGGAATAATGCAGCCCCTCCGACGGTTCACACAGTTGAGGAGGGTGCCTGCATGCGCTGCGACGCCTGGAAGCTTGTTGAGGCGCTGTTCGTGAGCCTGCTGCTGGCGGCCTTGGCCGTCGCCTGGAGCGAGGGGCACCTGGCGTTGTGGCCCCATGGGCCCGCGGGCTTCGCCGTCTCGGCTCCCGCATCGCCGACGGAGCGCGACGGCGGGTGCCTCGATTCCGCGTTCGACGCCAGGGCGGCGGATCGTCATGGTGGGACGGTGATGACAGCCTGCTGAGGGGCAGCCTCTCGCGCCCCTGACTGCTGGCTGATGCAGCCCCACCTAAGGCCGTGGCTGATACACTGGCACCGGCAGCCCGCCTATCGGCCGGCTTGTCTGGCAGGACGTGCTGGGCCTCGTTCAGCACTACAAAAAGCAGGCGCGCTGAGCAGCCTGCCGCGGTCGCACACCCTGAAGCCGACTGGGGGAGAGCGCATGGAGATCGTCCACGTCACCGACGTCCACGAACTGGCGCCCGAGGACCGGAAGTTCTGCGAAGCGACCAAGGCATGGTTCAAGGTCGACTTCGTGCCGAAGATGAGCCGCGTGCTCCTGACGCTCCCGGAGTTCGGGCGTCCGTACGGCCGTGCCTCTCGCCGGGCCATGACGGACGGCGCCCTCAGCCGGGGCCAGAAGGAGCTCATCGCGAGCATCGTCAGCGCCATCAACGTCTGCGAGTACTGACTGGTTGCCCACAGCGCAGCCGGGAAGCTGCAGGGGCTCGCCGATGAGAAGATCTGGTACGAGCTGGCCTACGTGGCCGGTGTCACGCACGCGCTGAACACGGTGGCCGACGGCCTCCGCCTGCCGCTGGAGTTCTCCGCCTCTTCCCGCCATCCGCTCGTGCCACTGTCGGATCCGCCGGCCGATGACAGCGAGATCCAGGCCCTGTTCGACGACATCCGCGGCTTCTACGCGGTCGAGCAGGTGCCCGCCGTGTTCCGCTGGATGGCGAGGGACCGCGGATTCTTCCAGTCCTATTGGGACGCGACGCGCGAGGCATTCACGGACCGCACGCTCGATCGCCTGACGAAGGAGATTCTTGCGTTCGCGGCCTCGATGACGGCCAAGTCCGACTACGGCGTTGACTTCCACCTCAGGGAAGCTCGCCGCCTCGGCCTCTCCGACCAGGGGTTGACGGAAGCTGTCGAGGTGGTCCAGCTCTTCAACACCGTGACGAAGATCGCCGACACGCTCGGGCTTCAGCCGGACTTCCCGGCACGGCCGGCCGGGCCGTCCACCGCCTGACGGGCACGGGCTCAGCGGTTCGGAGAGGAAACGTGCGTGCCGGCCGGGATCACCCAGAGGGTGTCGAGGTCTCGCAGCAGGTAGAGCGTCACGCAGGCAGCCAGCATCGGCCAGGCGGCGAAGAAGAGGAGGTTCGCGAACGGGTCCAGGTACTGCCGCCACGCCGCGAGGGTGGACCCAGCGTGCAGCAGCAGCACGATAGCGTATGTGAAGCGCTTGAAGAGACCGGCGACGAAGGCCAGGATGACGAGCAGCTCGAGCCCGCCGATCACGTAGAAGGCCGTCGCGCCAAGGCCGCCGATGGCGAAAAAGAACGCATAGACCTGGGCCGCATGATCCGGGTTCACGAACTTGTCCAGTGTCCACATGAACATTACGATGAAGACGCCGACGCGGAGCAGGAACAGGCAACACGGAATACGCTGCTCAACTGCCATGGCGGCCTCCTGGGCGGGGTCATCACCCCGGCATCGACGGTTTTCTATCGAGTGGCCTACGGGCACGATACGTGCCGATAGATCCACTCCGCTGCTCGCGGTGCGCCACGCTTTTCGGCACGCAGCCGGCGTTCCAGTTCCAGACGCCGGGCGGACCCATTCACAGATGTCTCCGGTGCTCTCTCGTGTACGCCCCGATTCTCCGGCGATCGTCGGCAGTGGCCGCCATCGTCGGGACCATCCTTGTCGGCATCAATCAAGGTGACGCCATGTTCCACGGGCTGTGGCCGGCGTCCCTGCTGTGGAAAGTGCCGCTGACGTACGCTGTTCCATTCGCTGTCGCTTCAGTCGGGGCGCTGCTCAGTAGCCGCATCCAATCAGCCGGCACTTGAGCTCCTCTATTCCGGGGGGCGGCTACTCATCCAACTACTCCCTTGAGAAGGGCTAACCCTATCTACTCAAAACACCCGGCTGTCGCCTCATATTCCCGCAATGTCCATGCAGCAGGACTTTCGCGCCCGGTGACTCAGGAGCGAGCACAAGGCGGGCGTGGCAGGGTCAAGCGCGTGAAACCACAGGGCGGGTGTTCCGCCTTCCGCGGTCGAGCGTGTATCGGGCCCTGGCGCCGCGCCGTCCGCCCGCGCCCCGGGGCAAACGTCGCCCGAAGACGCGGGTCAGCGATAGGGCGCTGCTCACCGAGATCCGGGCGGCGCTCGCCGCCAGTCCCTTCCACGACGAGGGGTACCGGAAGATCCGGGCCCGGTTGGCCCATCGCGGCAGTGCTGAGGGCGACGAGCGGAGCCTTCGTCGCTGCGCTCTTCCTCGTAGGTGTCGCCTCAGGACTGGGCGCCGCCGAATGCCGGAATTCGGGCGATCAGGTCTTCGTACCTGCCGGACCGTTCTGGATGGGGAGCGACGAGCGTGAGCGCGGCCTGGCCCGGAGTCTGTCGAGCCCGGAGACGGTGGCCGCCAATTGGTTCAGCGCCGAGCTGCCGCGTCGCCGCGCCGAGCTCGAGGCGTTCTGCATTGACCGCCGGCTGGTAACACAAGGTCGATACGCAGAGTTCGTATCACGCACGGGACACCGAACTCCCCGGATCTCGCACGCAGAGTACCTCCGCCAGGGCTTCCTGGTGCACGACTACGACAGCGAGGTCGTCCCGTATCTATGGCGAGGGCGGCGTCCACCCGCGGGCAGGGGCGACCATCCGGTGGTGCTCGTGAACGCCGCGGACGCGGAAGCCTATTGCCGGTGGCGGGATCCGGCCGGACGCTTGCCCAGCGAAGCGGAGTGGGAGAAGGCGGCGCGCGGGTCGGACGGTCGTATCTTCCCCTGGGGCGATACCTGGGATCCGGGGCGGCTCAACAGCGCGGCGCGGGGACCCGGAATGACGACGCCCGTCGGCCAGTATCTCGGGGGCGCAAGCCCGTACGGCATGCTCGACGCTGTCGGCAACGTCTTCCCGTGGACGAGCAGCCTTCTCAGAGACGGGCGGCGCGTGGTGAAGGGCTGCGCCTGGGATGACGATGCCGGTCTCTGCCGGCCCGCCGCACGGCACGGGCGCCCCGCCATGAGCCGACACATTTTGATCGGTTTCCGCTGCGCGGAGCGGGCGAGCGACCGATGAGCCGAGTCGACCCGCCCGCTCAACCTGGGTCGGCTTGGGAGGGGACGAGGTCGTCAGCGCCGGCCATAACGCCGGCTTCGGGCACGCGGAGCGCGCAAGTGGTCCAACCGACCTCAAGAGGAGATACCATGGCACAGGGACCCGAGGGCCTCGATCCGACCATCCAGACCCGCGAGATCGCGTTCGAGGCCGACGTCCAGTCGGTCACGCCATTTCTCAAGCTGGCGACGGTGAGCCACAACGGCGCCGCCCACAAGACCTTCGCATGCGATGAGGGGCCTTCTCTCGGCGGGCTCGGCTCCGCGCCGACCCCCCTCATGTACTTCAGCGCGGCGCTCGCCTTCTGACTCATGACCCAGGTGTCCAGATATGGACACATGCTGAAGGTGAGCGTCACCGGGATGCGGATGCGTGTGCGCGCCCGGTACCGCGTCACGGGATCGGTCCTCAACGACAGCGTGGTGGGCGCGATGCTGGGCGCCGAGACGACGTTGGAGATCGACTCCCCAGCCGACCCCGCGCAGGTGGCCCGGGTCGTCCGGAACGCCGAGCGGGGCTGCTTCGTGATGCAAGCCCTCCTCAACCCGATCCCGGTCACGGGACAGACGGTCCTCAACGGCCAGCCGCTCGTGATAGAGTAGCGCGCGCCGGGGACCGGGAAGGTGCCACACCAAAAGTGAGAGCGCTCGAATCATTCCGATCGGAGGCTGGGATGAGGGCTCCCCGGTCCGTCCTCATGGCTATCCTGATGCTTGGTGTCATCGCGGCGCCGCTTGCCGCCGAGGCGCAGCAGGCCAAGCGCCTGTACCGGATCGGGGTCCTCACCGAGGCTTTCGCTCCAAATCATCCGGCGGTCGAGGGGCTCAGGACTGGCCTGAGGACGCTGGGCCTCGAAGAAGGCCGGGACGTGAGTCTCGACGTCCGCTTCACTGGGGGTAGCCCAGAGGCTCTGCCTGCCGTGGCGGCGGCCATGGTCAACGCCGGCGTCGATCTCATCTTCACAACCTCCGAGCCTCCGACGCGAGCGGCCATGGCTGCGACAAAGGCGATTCCGATCGTCTTCACCCTGGTAGGTGATCCGGTGGCTGAAGGCATTGTCCGGGATCTGGCGCATCCTCGGGGAAATGTCACCGGTGTCTCCGGCCTGAGCACCGAACTCGTCCCGAAGCGGCTCGAGATCCTGAAGACGATCGTCCCGACGCTCCGGCGGGTCTGGGCCATCTACCCGGCCGACAACCCGACGTGGGCCGCCGCCGCCAAGAAGGCCCGGGAGGCCGCCCCGGTTCTCCAACTCCAGCTGGTGGATCGGCCCGTCCGCGCTCCCGAAGAGGTCACTCAGGCTCTCGAGGCGCTCCGACCGGGGGACGGTCTTCTCCCGCCCATCACCACCGTCTTCGACATCCCTGGACAGATCTGGTACCGGTCGGGGCAGGTACCCGCCATCTTCGCCAGCGCCTTCTGGACGCGCCGGGGCGCCCTGGTGTCCTATGGATCCTCCTATGATGCGGAGGGCGTCCAGGCCGCGCGCCTTGTGGCCAAGATTCTTGGCGGCGCCAAACCCTCCGACTTGCCCGTCGAGCAGACCACGAAGTTCGAGCTGGTGATTAACCTCAAGACCGCCAAGGCGCTCGGCCTGACGATCCCGCAATCGCTGGTCTTGCGGGCGGACGAGATCATCCAGTGACTGAGCGTGCCGGCGAACCGGAGGCGCGCCCCGGCATGTCAGCGGGACCGGAGGAGCCATGGAAATCGTCAGAGTGACCGAGGCGTACGAGCTGGCCCCCGAGGACCAGCGGTCCTGCGAAGCCACGAAGGCCTGGTTCAAGATCGATTTCGTCCCCAAGATGAGCCGGGTGCTCCTGCCGGTACCCGAGTTCGGGCGGCCCAACGGCCGCGCCTCTCGACGGGCCGTGGCGGAGGCGCCCTCACGCGCGCCCAGAGGGAGATCCTGGCGTTCGCCGCGTCGATGACCGGCAAGTCCGACTACGGCGTGGACTTCCACCTCCGGGAAGCTCGGAGGCTCGGCCTGACCGACCAGGCCCTCACCGAGGCCGTCGAGGTGGTCCAGCTCTTCAATACCGTGACGACAATCGCCGACGCCCTGTGCCTCGAGCCGAATTTCGACGCGCGGCGATCGGACCACTTCGGCTCGCATCACCCGGCGGTGCCCAACACCGCCACCCCGTCCATCACCGTCTGACGCGGAGGACCTCCCCATGCCGATTCCCACCGAGCCCATTGGCAGCATCCCGAGACCGGCGGCGCTCATCGAGGGGATGCGAGACCTCGGCGCCGGCCGCATCTCGCAGGAGCACTGGCGGTCCCTCTGCGACCAGGCGATCCGCGACACGATCCACCGATTCGAAGCGACCGGCTCGCCGGTGATCACCGACGGGGAACAGACCAAGCCGAGCTTCGCGACCTATCCGATTCACGGGCTCAGGACCCTCGCCTCCGACGGCGTCGTGATCCCCTTCTCCGATGGTCATGTCCGACAGCTGCCACGGCTCACGGGAGGTCCGTTCCGGTACCAGACCTACGCGTCGGCGTATCTCGAGGAGGCCAAGAAGCATGCTCTCGTGCCTGTGAAGCAGGCCGTGATCTCGGCCTCGGCGCTCAGCCTGCTCTATCCCCAAGACGGAATCCAAGGCTATTCGCGAGACGCCTTCCTCGAAGACCTGATGCGCGAGGCCGAGGAAGACATCCGCCGGTGCCTGCAGGCCGGCGCCCATAGCGTTCAGATCGATTTCACGGAGGGCCGGTTGTCGGTCAAGCTCGACCCAACCAGGCGTCTCCTGAACGACCTGGTGGCCCTCAACAACCGCGTCCTTCAACGCTTCTCTCCAGAAGAGCGGGCGCGGATCGGGGTACACACGTGCCCGGGGGGCGACAAGGATTCCACCCACAGCGC
>JACORX010000238.1 GCA_016179165.1 Candidatus Rokuibacteriota bacterium
AGCTGGTGCGCCAGCGGCACCGCCTCCAGCCGGGCCAGGAGGACGACTTCGGCATCCGGAGCGCGGCCGAGATGGTCCAGACCAAGGACGAGCAGGCGCAGCTCATGACCAAGCTCCTGATGTCCATCGCCTCCGTCTCGCTGCTGGTCGGCGGCATCGGTATCATGAACATCATGCTCGTCTCGGTGACCGAGCGGACGCGTGAGATCGGCCTCCGCATGGCGGTGGGCGCGCGGGGGCGCGACATCCTGACCCAGTTCCTGGTCGAGGCGCTGACCGTCGCCATGATCGGGGGGAGCATCGGCATCGTGGCGGGGCTCGGCGCCTCGTACGCTCTGGCCTACTTCGGCGACTGGCGCACGGTGGTCAGCCCGCCGGCCATCCTGCTGGCCTTCGGGTTCTCCGGGCTCATCGGCATCTTCGTCGGCTTCTACCCTGCCCGAAAGGCCGCTGGGCTCAATCCGATCGACGCCCTGAGATACGAATGATCGCGCGCCTTCTGGCAGTCGTTCTCCTGGCGGTGCTCTGTGCTGCACCCGCGTTCGCACAGACCTACACGTTCACGCCGCAGTCTTCGAAGGACCTCACCCTGACCTTCCAGACCGAGCGAGAGGGCGGCTCGCGCGTGCTGATTCTGGGCGAAGTGCGCAACGGCTCGACCGAGCCGTGCGAGCGGGTCGTCGTCAAAGCCGAGGGTCTCGACGACAACGGCCGCGTGGTCAGCCGGGGCCGGGCCTATGTGACGGGCACAATCAGGGGGAGGGCGTCGGCGTCATTCGAGATCAGGCTGTCGTCGGCGGGATCGGAACGGCGCTACCGCGTGGAGATCGAGACCTTCGAGTTCGTGGCGCCACGCCCCGAGGGCCAGTAGTCTCGGGGCCGTGCCACCAGGCGAGCTGGTGCGAGCGCTGCTGAGCCTCGCGCTCAGCGTGACCTGCGCTCGCTCGCCTCGAACCCCCTCACCGGCGCCGCGACAGCTCGATCACGAGGAGTAGGACGCCCGAGACCATCACGATGGTGTTGAGGGCGGCCGACAGGCGATGGAGCCGCGCGAAGCCCGCTGCGGCTGCAGCGTTCATGCCCACCTGCCGCATGACCTCGCGGGCGGCATGGGCCGCCGGCAGGACTACGGCGCCCGCATACAGCGTCAACGCGAGCATCAGGAGGACGAGGCCCACAGGCAGCCAATCCCATCCACGCCACCCTCCCCCGAGCCAACGCGCGCCCAGCCCCGCCAGAGCCGCGAGCCCCAGCGCCAAGCCTACCGCGTAGTAACGGGGGAAGACGGCGCCGACGAACCTGCCGGCGGCCTCGCGCTCGAGGGTTGTGAAGGCCGCGGGCGCGACCACGAAGGCAAAGAAGCCCATGGCGCCGAGCCACAGCGCCACCGCGACGACGGTGAGCTGTCTCACGTCCCGGCACGCCCGACAAGAAAGTTGTCGGCCGCGAGCAGGCGCTCCGGCGCTTCCGGCAACTGGAAGAAGAACATGTACCAGCTCTTCCTGAGCTGCTCGACGTTGCCCAGCTGAAGCTCCCGGGAGAAAAGAGCGGGGTGAGGCGAGTTCAGCACGCAGAGCCTGTCGGTCATCTCGGGATGGAGCATGGCGAAGGCGTAGGCCACCGCGCCGCCCCAGTCGTGGCCCACGATGCCGGCGCGCTCGTGGCCCAGGGCGCGGACGATCCCCGCCACGTCCTCGACCATATTGGTGATCCGGTAGGCCTCGACGAACCGGTGCTGCCGGGGCTCGGAGCGCGGGATCTTGGGCATGAGCCTCCTACAGTAGCGGCCGAGGCAAGGCAGTTCAAGTTGACACGCGCGGCCCCGGCTCCTAGCATCGGGCACATGCGCGTGGGCCTGGCCCGCACACTCTGGAAGAAGGGGCGAACGGCCGACGCCCAGCGGGAGGCCCTGGCCGTCCTGGACGAGAAGGCTCCGAGCAATCCCGCCGACTGGACTGTGAAGGACGTTCCGCAGGCCCAGGCCCTCATCGTGCAGATCAAGGAGCGCCCCTGAGCCACCGCCGGCCGCGGCTCCAGATCGGCCGCGTCATCCGGACTCTCGGGCGCCACGCCCAGCGCTGGCGCACGACCTCGCTCGCCGAAGTCGCGGCCCGGAGGCGCGATCCCTTCCACGTGCTGATCGCCTGCCTGCTCTCGCTGCGCACCAAGGACGAGACGACGGGCCCGGCGGCGGCGCGCCTCTTCGACCTCGCCGACACGCCCGAGACCATGCTTCGCCTGACGCCTTCGCTGATCGAGCGCGCCATCTTCCCCGTCGGCTTCTACCGCACCAAGGCGCGGGTCATCCTCGGCGTCTGCCGCGATCTCCTGTCGCGGTTCGCCGGCCGGGTCCCGGACGAGATCGACGCGCTCCTCACTCTCAAGGGAGTCGGTCGCAAGACCGCCAATCTCGTCGTCACCCAGGCCTTTGGGAAGCCGGGCATCTGCGTGGACATCCACGTCCACCGCATCTCGAACCGCCTGGGCTACGTCAGGACGACGAGCCCGGACAAGACCGAGACGGCCCTTCGCGCGCGGCTGCCGCGCCGCTACTGGATCGGCTACAACGACCTGCTCGTCTCCTTCGGCCAGAACGTCTGCGCCCCGATCTCGCCGCGCTGCTCGGTGTGTCCCGTGAAGCCGCTC
>JACORX010000239.1 GCA_016179165.1 Candidatus Rokuibacteriota bacterium
CAGACCGGCGAGACGGTGGACAGTCTCATCGCGCGATGCTTCCCGGACCTGACGCGCGCCCAGGTCTACGAGTGCCTCGCGTATTACGAGGATCACCGTGGCGAGATCGATGCGCTCGCGGCTCGGCAGATGTCCTCCACTGACCCGTGACCTTCCTGTTCGACGACGACGTTCCGGACGACCTCAGTCATCTACTAAACCACGTCGGGCACCGCGTGACCTTCTTGCGCGATATGCTCCCCGGGATACGCAGGACGCGGCGCTCCTGGAGTACGCCGTGCAGCACGGGCTCGTGCTGGTCACGTGCAACCGCGATGACGTCGTCAAACTGGGGTCGGAGCGACCTCACCACGGCATCGTCATCGTGAGTCCTGGGCGATCACGAGCCCACGTGCGCGCCGCCATGCTGCGGCTCGTCGAGCGCGCGACCGAGACAGGCCTGGCCAACAACATCAACTTCGCATGACTCCCTCGCGGGTGTCGGCCGGCCCACCTCGCATGTCCGACAGGAGTTTGACGAGCGCAACATTGGCAACCTCCGGCGACGCTCGCCCCCCTCGTGGCTCCCGTCCCCGTGACATAATGAAGAGGCCTTTTTCGCACGTCGCGCCGCCGGGGGCGACGTGCCCGCGGGGCAGACCTTCGCGGCGCTGGCAGCGCCGGCGCTGCTCGAGCTGACGCGTGGATAGTCGCGGCGGCGTTCGCATCGGGGTCGACATCGGCGGCACGGTTACCGACATCGTGCTGGCGCGGGAGGACGGCAGCCTCCTCGTCAGCAAGGTCTCCTCCACCCCCGACGACCCCGGCCGCGCCGTCGTCACCGGGCTCGCCGCCCTTCTCGGTTCCGCGGGCGTGGCGCCGCGCGAGGTCGTCGAGATCGTCCACGGGGCCACCGTGGCCTCCAATACCATCCTCCAGAAGAAAGGCGCGCGGACGGGGCTCATCACGACGCGGGGCTTCCGCGACATTCTCGAGATCGGGCGCATCCGCACTCCCGATCTCTACGACCTCACGTGGGACAAGCCCGTGCCCCTGGTCGAGCGGCGCTATCGCCTCGAGGTAGACGAACGGATCGGCGCCGACGGCGCGATCGTGCGCCGGCTCGACACCGCGGGTGTCCTCGGCGCCGCCGGGCGCCTGGTCGCCATGGGCGTAGACGCCATTGCGCTCTGCTTCATCAATAGCTACAGGAATCCCGCCCACGAGCGCCGGGCCGAGGGCCTGCTGCGGGAACGCTACCCCGACCTGCCGCTCTGCTGCTCCTACCGCATCCTGCCCGAAATCAAGGAATACGAGCGCACGAGCACGACGGTGGTCAATGCCTATCTCCTGCCCGTCATGCGCCGCTATCTCGGGAACCTGACGGCAGGCTTGACGCGCCTCGGGATCGAGGCGCCGCTTCTGGTCGTCGCGTCCAATGGCGGCGTCCTCGGCGCGACCGCGGCAGCGGAGAAGCCGGTCTTCGCCGTGGGCTCGGGCCCCGCCGCGGGCGTCTCGGGCGCGGCCAGGCTCGGCGCCACGGCCGCCACGCCGAATCTCATCGCCTTCGACATGGGCGGCACCACCGCCAAGGCTTCGCTCGTGGAGGGCGGCAAGGTGGCGCTCACCTCGGAGTTCGAGTTCCGCGACGGCATCAGCACCTCGAGCCGCTTCATCAAGGCCGGCGGCTACATGCTCAAGGTGCCCGCCATCGACATCGCGGAGGTCGGAGCGGGCGCGGGCTCCATCGCCTGGATCGACGCGGGCGGCCTCCTGCGCGTGGGGCCCGAGTCGGCGGGCGCCGACCCCGGGCCGGCCTGCTACGGGCACGGCGGAGAGACGCCCACCGTCACCGATGCCAATGTCGTGTTGGGCTACCTCAATCCGGCGCACCTGGCGGGCGGTGAGATCCGGCTCGACGCCGCGCGCGCCGAGGCCGCGATACGCCGTCACGTGGCCGAGCCGCTCGGCCTCCCCGTCGTCGAGGCCGCCCACGGCATACGCCAGGTCGCCAACGCCAACATGGCGCGGGCCATCCGCTCGGTCACCATCGAGCGGGGGCGCGATCCGCGCGATTTCACCCTGGTCGCCTTCGGCGGCAGCGGGCCCGTCCACGCGATGGACGTCGCGCGGGCGCTCGACATCGGACGCGCGCTCGTGCCGGTCTCTCCCGGCGTCTTCACGGCCGTCGGCATGCTCGCGAGCGACATCGAGCATCACTTCGTCCGCGCGCATGCCGGAGTGCTCTCGGCGCTCAATTGCGACGCGGCCAATGCGCGGCTCGAGGACATGGCGGCGGAGGCGAGCGTCGCGCTGCTGGCGGAAGGCTATCCACAGGGTGACGCCGGGCTCGAGTTCCAGGCCGACCTGCGCTATCTGGGCCAGGCCTCCGAGCTCACCATCGCGCTGCCCGGCGGGCGCTTCGTCGCCCCCGGGCTCGCCGAGCTCCGCGCGGCCTTCAATCGCGAGTACGCGGCGACCTATGGCTACGCCACCGACGAGGACGTGGAGCTCGTCAACGTGCGGTTAATCGCCACCAGCCGCCGGCCGCGCAAGCTCGACTTCCGGGACATTCGCGTGGCTCCGCGCGACGGCGCCGGCCCGACGCGGCGCCCGGTGTCCTTCGACAGGCGCGGCGGCTTCGTGGATACGCCGGTGCTCCCGCGCGAGACGGTCGGGGCAGCGCCGCTCCACGGTCCCGCCATCATCGAGTCCTATGATTCAACCGTGGTCGTGCCGCCGGGGGCGCAAGTCCAGGCCGACACCGCCGGCAACCTGCTCATCACCGCGCCGTGAGGGCCCCATGCAGATAGATCCGATCACCTTCGCCGTCATCAAGAGCGCGCTCGACGCCGTCGTGGACGAGATGGCGTATACGGTCATTCGAACGGCGCGCTCCGAGATCATCAAGGACGTGATGGACTACTCGGCCGCCATCTGCGACGCCGGCGGGCGCATGCTCGCCCAGGCCAAGACCATCGCCCAGCACCTGGGCGCGGTGCCCGACGCCATGGCCAAGGTCCTCGAGCTCCACGGCGACGATCTCCATCCGGGCGACGTGCTGGCCGTCAATGACCCCTACGAAGGCGGCATGCACCTGCCCGACGTCTTCCTCTTCATGCCGATGTTCCACGAGGGCCGCCTCGAGGGCTTCGCCGTCGTGATCGGCCACCAGACCGACATGGGCGGGCGCGTCCCCGGCTCGAACGCCAGCGACTCGACCGAGATCTACCAGGAGGGGCTGCGCATCCCCGTCATCAAGCTCTACGAGCGGGGCGCGCCGAACCGCGCGGTGTTCCGGATCATCGAGAAGAACGTCCGGGTGCCGGAGCGCGTGCTGGGCGACCTGGGGGCGCAGTACGCCGCGTGCAAGGTCGGCGAGCGGGAGTTCGGCAAGATCCTGGCGCGCTACGGCGCCGACACGGCGCGGGCGTACATGGCCGAGCTCATGGACTATGCCGAGCGTGTGACGAGCGCGGAGATCGCGCGCTGGCCCCGGGGGCGCTACACCTTCACCGACTATCTCGACAGCGACGGATTCAGCGACGAGCCCGTGCCGCTGACCGTGACGATCACCATCGAGGGCGGCCGGCTCACCTGCGACTGGGCCGGCTCGTCGCCGCAGGTCAAGGCCGCGCTCAACTCGACCTTGTCGTTCACCAAGTCCTGCACCTACCTCTCGGTGCGCTCGGTCCTGCGCCAGGACGTGCCGAACAATGCGGGCGTCTTCCGCTGCATCGACGTGATCGCCCCCGAAGGCAGCATTCTGAACCCGCGCCTGCCGGGCGCCTGCGCGGCGCGCGCGCTCACCGGCTACCGCATGCTCGACGTCATGCTGGGCGCGCTCGCCCAGGCTCTGCCCGACCGGGTGCCGGCGGCGGGCGAGGGTGGCAACACGGTGTTGTCGATAGGCGGGCTCAAGGAGGACCGGACGCCCTTCGTGATCGTGGACATGATCACGGGCGCCTGGGGAGCGCGGCCCGACAAGGACGGCATCGAGGCCGTCACCAATCCCTCGCAGAACATGTCCAATACGCCGGTCGAGGTGCTGGAGGCGCAGCACCCGATCCGGATCGACGAGTACGCGCTGGTGCCGGACTCCTGCGGCGCCGGCCGCTGGCGCGGGGGCCTGGGTCTGCGCCGGCGCTACACGCTCCTGAATGCGGACGCCACGCTCCAGCTCCGCTCGGATCGGATGCGCTTCCTCCCCTACGGGCTCCAGGGCGGCAAGCCGGCCAAGCCGACGCGCAACATCTTGAATCCCGAGGCGGAGAACCGTGCGATGCCGGCCAAGTTCGCCGTGACGCTCCGTCGCGGCGACGTCATCCTGCACGAGCAGCCCGGCGGCGGCGGCTTCGGCGACCCGCTCACCCGCGACCCCGAGCGAGTGGCCGCGGATGTCGCCAACGACAAGATCACCGCCGAGTTCGCCCGCCGCGAACACGGCGTCGTCATCGACGCCTCAACCGGCAAAGTGGACATCGAGGCAACCCGCGCCCTCCGCCAAGCCTAAACTCGACTCCCCCCGAGCGCCTCGCGCTCCGTACGCTCGAGTCAGGACATAGCGCTCAACCAGAAGCGAAGCTGGGCGACCCGGATCGAGCCGTCGGCATTAAAGTATGAAACGAGGGAGTCGTCGTCAACGGCGACGCGGGGACTGTGAACGTAGCTTGGCTCGGGCACTCACGATGGCTTTCTCCATAGACTGCGGAAAGTAACATCGTGCCGAGGGGTTTTCGTTTGCCCTCTTGGGTGGCGTGGGGTAGGTTTGGGCCAGTTCTAGGTACTCGCGGGCACAGTCCAACGGTCAGCATCGTGAGGAAAAGTCTTGGCCGATCAAGATCTGGCATCGCGCGACTCTAAGCTGCCCCGGCCAATCGTCAACGCCATGCTGATATGTGACGAGGCGTCCCTGGACGCGAAGTCGGGCAAGATCACCTTGAAGGGGATCTTCGAAGTGATCCGGGCGGTAGGGTTCCCGGTCCGCCATGAGGCGCTCGCCGTCTACATCAAGATGACGGACGCGGCGGGCACCTATCCGTTCGTCTTTAAGGTGATCAGTCTTGAAGATGGCAGATTAGTCGGCACGGGCCAAGCCAAGTTTCTCGCAAAGGACCGCCTGTCGCCGGTGGAGCTGATCTTCACAATCGGAGGTCTCGTTTTTCCAAACGCTGGCCTCTACGAGTTCCAGGTCCATGCCGACGGTCTCTACCTTTGCGGCAAGACATTGAGCGTGCTACACTCCAAGCCTCGCTAGGAGAATCAAATGTCAGTCATCGGACAGAGAAGCAACAAGAAAAACACCGTACCGGGCCAGGTGCTTAATCGTGGGGCCGTCTCCATGCGACGGACTGCCGCGTTTCCTCAACAGTTCGAGCAGGCCCTGAGTCAAATCCGCGCGCTCGAGACGCTTTCGGAGGGCTGGGACTCCTATGGGGCCGCCGCCATTGCCCCTGAAGCGCGAAGCCGCGCGTGCGTTTTCCTCACCATGCTCGCGACGCACCTCGGGAATCGCGTGACTCCCCCGGTCATTGGCCCCACACCTGCCGGCGGGGTCATGCTCCGGTGGGATGACGAGAAGCGGGAGGTTGAGGTCACCTTTCTTCGGACCGGCGGTGATTATTCGGTCGTGGACCGGGTGTCCCACGACGTCCTCGAGGGAGAAGTTGGCAGTCCTGAAGGCGTCCTCCAGGCTGTGCAGCGCTACGTGCTGACCGCATAATCGGCGTCCGTGTCGGACGACGACACACCGCCGGGGGCCGCCAAGTACACGCCAGGCCAGGTACTCACTGCGGGTGTCCTGTACCGTCGCATTTATCCGCAACGCACTCTCTTCAACCCCGCCACGCGCCGGCCTACGAGTCAGGTCTTCGACAAGGGGGCAGCCCCCCACCTTTCCACGTCTCTTCAGGAATTGACCTCGCCTGCGAAGGTCCTCGAGGGCCACCCCGGCTTTGGTTTATGCGAGGTGGACGTCACCGCCGTTGTCGCCCAGGGATTGACGGCGACCTACGACCCCACCTCTGGCGACCCCGCGCATGTGAGGCTCGATGGGCCACTGGGCAAGGGAGTTCGGCGGGCGCTGGCGGACTCCTCTCGGGTTCTCGAAGACCCTATCCTTCCAGCGTAGGCGCCCGCGATGCGGCCGCCGGAGGGTGCCACTGTTGCCTACGCTCAGCGCCGGAAGCGCCGCTACTTCGGATGCGAAGTGAGCGGGATGAGGTAGTAGGTGTCGCCCTCGATCTTGACTTGCCCTGCTTGACCCCTACTCGGTGCGCGTGGGTAGCCCCGCCACCCGACTGAGGGGTGGCGATCCCGGTTCGAGTGGCGGACAGGGTCTCGGTCTCGCGGCCAACGGGTGCAGCACGTCGATCGCCCAGCCGACGTCCAGCCGCTCCCCGAGCCAGCCGGGGCATGCCGTCCGTGCGGTGAGGCGCAGGCCGTCGGCGTCGTGCCGCGCCCGGAGCGCCCCGACGGGATCCCCCGGCACCGCAGCAGGCACCGGCACCTCAGGTAGCGGGCGGCCATCCGGCCGCTTGAATCGGAGCGCGCCGTCGGGCCCGCGCGCGACCTGGAAGCCTTCTTCGTGCACCGCCCGATGATGTCGGCGGCATAAGAGTGCGAGGTTCGACAGTGTCGTCGGCCCACCGTGTGCCC
>JACORX010000257.1 GCA_016179165.1 Candidatus Rokuibacteriota bacterium
CTACGTGGCGCCCCACGCCCCCGCCCGCCAGAACCTGATTCCCCGCTTCACGCCGCCGGTGTGGTTCCAGGGTGGCAATACCGGCTACCTCCTCGGCACCGACCAGGTCGGGCGCGACATCCTGAGCCGCATCATCCACGGCGCGCGCATCTCGCTCATTGTCGGGGTCGCAGCGGTGCTGGTGAGTCTCACAGTCGGCGTCACCCTCGGCCTCCTGAGCGGCTTCCTGCAAGGGCGCGTGGACACGGGGATCATGACGGTGGTGGACGTGACGCTGTCGTTCCCGCAGCTTCTCCTCGCGCTCGCCTTCGTGGCGGCGCTCGGGCCCAGCCTCACCACCATCATCGTGGTGCTCGGGCTGACCGGCTGGGAACGCTACACGCGCGTGGTGCGGGCGGAGGTGCTGGCGCTCCGCGAGAAGGACTTCGTCGAGGCCGCGCGCGCCATGGGGGCGGGCTCCACGCGCCTGCTGCTGCGCCACCTCCTGCCCAACACCTTCTCGTCCATCATCGTGATGTCCACGCTCCAGGTCGCCCAGGCCATCCTGGCGGAGGCGGCGCTGTCCTTCCTCGGCGTGGGCACCGGCAGCGCATATCCCTCGTGGGGCCAGATGTTCGCGCTCGGGCGGGACTTCGTCAGCGTGGCGTGGTGGCTGCCCACGTTTCCGGGGCTGGCCATTCTCCTCACCGTGCTTGCCATCAACCTCGTGGGCGACCGGCTGCGGGACGCCCTCGATCCCCGGGTGCGGTAGGCTTGGGGGTGGGGTAGGCTGGGACGGGGTGAGCGAAGAAGTTAGGCGGGTCGGGGCGGCAGGCCCTGGCTCACGGCGTCGTGGACCATCCGCACGAGCGTCGTGATGTCGAAGACCGGCAGACCCGTGGCGGCTTGAATGTCCGCGCGGTACGGCGGCATGTTGGTGCACTCGAGCACGATCGCGCCGATCTCCGGGTGGGCTTTGAGCATACGCCGGACCACCGTCAGGTGCTCCTGTCGGGCCGCCTCGACGTCGAGCTCCATCTGATCGTCGAGGAGCACGCGGGTGAACTCCTTCTCCGTCTCCATGCCCGACACCACGGTCTGGATGTCATTGCGGATCCCGGCGCCGGTGAAGTGCTCGGGACGAAGCGAGGACGCGTCGACGGTCATGATGCCCACGGCCTTGCCCGGCGGCAGCATCCGGTGCACGAGTGGCACCAGCATGAGGCTCGACGTGAACACGGGGATGGAGACCGACGCCGCCACCTCGGCCTGGAACTTGGCGAGGAATCCGCAGTTGGTGGTGACGGCACGGACCCCCTCGCGCTCGAGAGCCCGGGCGCCCTCAATGAACGCCGGGAGCAGCGCCTGCTGGCCGTGGCGCACGACCCGGTCGGGCGATGCGCCGGTCACGCGGTGGTAGAGGACGGGAAAGTCGAAGGTCGCCGCATTGCCCATGTCGCCCGGAATCCTCGGGAACTGGGTGTCCAGCATGAGGATACCGACGGAGAAGCCGAAGAAGTTCTGCCCACCTTTGACTTTCACGGGTAGTTCAATTTGGCACGGGTAGTTTAATTGGGCACGGCTAGTTCAACTGGGCGAGCTTCTGGCGCGCCTTCCGCAAACGGCCTTGCACGGCGTCGTGGTCCGCGGCGTTGGGGAATTCCGTCAGGTAGCGCTCCCAGTCCACGAGCCCGCGCCGGATCTCACCCAGGTTGGTCCACGCGAGACCGCGGTCGCGCCACTCTCCCGCAGCCTTGGGGTCGAGGACGAGAAGCCTGTCGATGACGCCGACGACGCGGTCCCACGCCTCACGCTGCCAGTAGATGCCCTTGAGGTTGGCGAGCATGCGCGCGAGGAATTGTCGCCGGGTCACGGCCGCAAAGTGCTCAGGCTTGAGCGCCACCTTTCGCCCCAGCGCGCGTCCCACCAGCTTCTCGCACGCCTCAGGCGTCAGCAGCCCGCCCGCGTTGAAGGGGTCGAGAAGAATCTGCGAGTCGCCGAACCGTGCCCCAGCGATGAAATGGCCCGGCAGCCCTATGCCCTCGACAGCGAGCCCGAGGCGCTTGCCGACTTCCATCAGCACGAGACTCAGGGTGATCGGGTTGCCCTGCCGCCGATCGAGGACGTCGTTGAGGAAACTGTTGCGAGGGTCATAGTAGTCCTCGCGGTTGCCCGCAAAACCCTGTTCCACGAAGAGATACTCGCGCAGGCGGTGAAGGCGCCCGAGGGGATCGGTCGAGCGGCGCGGCCCATCCACGCAGCGCGCAAGCCCGTCCAGCCGCTCGACATACGCGTCCACCTCCAGCGTGGGGTACTCCCAGCGGGCGATGGCCAGCGCTGCCCTCGCCAGGTCGACGCGGTCGTCGGGCCCCCCGGTAAGCTGGGCGAACTCGCGAAGAGGGGGATCGGCGATCATCAACAGCCCGGAGCGTGGTGGATGCCGGCGGTCTTGAGCAGCTCCGGGAGCTCTTGGGTCAGCGTTTCCTTCGTGACGACGCGCGTGCACCGTGGATGGTACGGCTGCGTCTCGCGGGCAAGGACGTGGGTCGTGAAGCCCAGGACCGGCGGGCGCGGCGCCGCGCCGTCGAGGGCGGCGAAGAAGCGCTCGTAGTCCCAGCCGCCGGTTGTCAGGTCCCCAGTCGTCAGATCAATGATCACCAGGTCAGGGGCCCCGGCGAGCGCCGCCGTCAGCTCCTCCGGGGTCCGGGCGAAGGCGAGCGGGGTACCGACCATGCGTGCCGTTTCCTTGATACGCGCGACGAAGAACAGATCCTTGACGACCGCGACGGCCCTAATCGTCCTGCTCCTGGACGCCCAGCCAGTGCTTGTTCCACTCGGCGAGATGGGTCAGCGTCGAGAGGTCGCGCATGCGGTCCAGGTAGACCATGCCGTGGAGGTGGTCGGTCTCGTGCTGGATGACGCGGGCGAAGAATTCCTTCGCCTCGCCTTCGATGCGGCGTCCCTCGCGGTCATAGGCGTCGAGTCGCGTCGCGGTGTACCGCGGCACCATCCCGCGCATGTCGGGCACGGAGAGGCAGCCTTCCCAACCGTCCTCCATCTCCTCGGACAAGGGGCTCAGGACTGGATTGATGAGGACGGTCAGCGGGATGCCAGGAGCCTCCGGATAGCGCGGGTTCTTGTTGACCTCGATCACGCAGATCTGCTTGAGAACGTGCACCTGCGGGGCGGCGAGGCCGGCGCCGTTGTACTCGCGCATCGTTTCGACCATGTCGTCGATGAGGCGCTGGGTCTCGGGCGACCGGATCTCGTCGGCGGGTACCGGCAGCGCGTTCTGCCTCAGTACGGGGTGCCCCAGGCGCGCAACCTTCAGGATCGCCATGTCATGGACCGTCTGCCACAGAAGTGTAACACGACTCCGCTGCCCTTCCCGGAAGCCCAGGAAGTAGACGGTGGAAAGGGTCCGGCCGACGGGAAAACTACCGCGTCCACTTGAACCCGTATCGGTGCGGCTCGTACCCTTCGAGGTACCGGAGCAGCGCGTCCACATCGGGAGCAGGATACCAGAGGTCGAGGAACTCGGGCTTGATGAAGCCCTCGTCTATCCCACGCTGGAACTGGGCCCACAGCGGGTCGAAGAAGCCGTCGAGGTCCAGCACGGCCACGGGCTTTCGATGGTAGCCGAGCTGCTTGAGCGTCAGCGCCTCCAGCACCTCCTCCATGGTCCCGAGCCCTCCGGGCAGCGCCACGAAGGCATCGCCCCGCTCGTCCATGATCGCCTTCCGGTCTCTCAACCCGTCCGTGACGACCAGCTCGCTGACCTGCGTCTCCCCCACACCCAGGTCGAGCAGCGCGCGCGGGATGACCCCGGTGACGTGGCCGCCCTGTCCGAGCGCTGCACGCGCCAGCGCGCCCATGAGCCCGACGCCCCCGCCGCCGTAGATGAGCCGCCACTTCCGCTTCGCGAGCTTCTGACCCAGCTCCACCGCGGCGTCGAAGTACTTCGGATCCACCGCGTCGCTCGAGCCGCAGAACACCGTGACGGAGCCGATCACCCGACGAGGCTCCAGAGCCAGCCGACAGCGCCCGCCGCCAGCACCAGCCACACGGTGTCGACCTTGAAGCGCCACAGGATGCCGACCGACGCCAGCCCAACGATGGCTGTGAACGGAGAGACCACCGCGCTCCGCGCCAGCGGGATGGTCGCCGCCACGATGGCGCCGACGACTGACGCGTTCACGCCGGCCAGGAAGTTCTTCATCCACGACAGGTGCTTGAAGCGGTTCATGAGCGGCACGGCGACCAGGACCACGGCGAAAGCCGGCGCGAAGACGCCCAGCGCCGCCACGATCGAGCCGCCGAGGCCCCCCGCCTGGTAGCCGACGAAGACCGAGAGGTTGACGATGGGGCCCGGCGTCATCTGGCCGAGGGCCAGCCCGTCGAGGAAGACGCGGTCCGACATCCAGCCGAAGTGCCGGACGGCTTCGCCGCGCACCACCGGGATGATGACGTAGCCGCCGCCGTAGACGAGCGCGCCCATCTTGATCCAGAGCCAGGCCAGCCGCGCGTAGACCTCGGGGGCAGCCGTCACAAGCGCGGGCATCACCCACGCCCGGGCCGTGGCGCCCCCTGCGGTCAGCGGTCTCAGGACGGCGGCCGTCGCGCCGCACAGGATCAGCGTGAGCGCCGTATCGAGGCGGAGCCACGCCGTCAGTACGAAGCCCGCCGCGCACAGCAGGGCCACATCGAGCCGCGTCACCGCGGAGCGCCCGAGGCGCCAAGCCGAGAAGAGGATGACCGCAACAACCGTGGGCGCGATGCCGGCGAAGACCGGGCCCAGGACCGGCAGCGCGCCCCAGCGCTCGTAGAGGAGCGTGAAGGCGAGCATCACGCAGAAGCCGGGCAAGATGAAGGCGGCGCCGCCGATGAGAGCCCCGGGTAGCCCGCCGCGGGCATGGCAGATGAGCACGCCCAGCTGGGTCGAGGCCGGCCCCGGCAGCATCTGGCACAGCGCCAGCCCGTCGAGAAACTCCTGCTTGCTGAGCCAGCGCCGACGCTCGACCACCTCGGTCTCCAGCATGGCGATGTGGACGAGCGGGCCGCCAAAGCCGGCGAATCCCAGACGCAGGAAGAGGCGGACCAGGGCGCCGAGGGAGCGTGGGCCGCTCACGCGGATGGGTCGCCGCCGGCAGCAGCGGCATTCTCTCGGGCAATCGCGGCATTGCGGCGGAGCCCAGCGGGTTTGGAGCGCAGCAGCGCCGCGCCGGCGAAGCGCGCGCGGATCTCGTCATCGCTCATGGCGGCGACGCGCCCGGCACCCGGATACGGCGCCGACGGCAGGAAGGCGCCCTCGCGAGTCACGGGCGACTTCCGGTTCCACGGGCAGACGTTCTGGCAGACGTCGCAGCCAAACTCCCACGGGCCGAGCACGCCCTCGAGCGCCGGGTCGATAGAACCGCGGTGCTCGATCGTCAGATACGAAATGCAGCGTCGCGCGTCGAGGACATACGGCGCGACGAACGCCCCCGTCGGGCAGGCGTCGAGGCAGGCGCGGCAGGCGCCGCACCGGTCGTGGAGCGGCTCGTCGAACTCGAGGGCGGCCGTCGTCAGCAGCACGCCGATCAGAAACCACGAGCCCAGGTCCGGGTGGAGCAGCATGGTGTTCTTGCCGACCCAGCCCAGCCCCGCTCGCGCGGCGAGATCACGCTCGAGGACGGGGCCCGTGTCGACGTATACCTTGCTGACGGCGCCGCAGGCTAGAGCCAGATGCGCGCCGAGCGCGGCGAGCCGGGGCGTCATCACGTCGTGGTAGTCGCGCCCCCACGCGTAGCGCGCCACGGGCGCCCACGAGGGATCGGGCGCGGGCTCGCCCTGGTAGTAGTTGAGCGCCACGCAGACGACCGAGCGGGCGCCCTGCAGGACCCGCGCGGGCTCCAGGCGCTCGCCGAGACGGCGCTCGATGTAGCCCATCGTGCCGGCATAGCCGGCCTCGATCCACCGCCGAAGCGCGTCGCCGTGCTCCGGCGCCGAGGCAGGCCCTATCGCGACGCGATCGAAGCCCAGCTCGAGGGCGCGCGCCTTGACCGACTCGGTCAGCGCGACCGACGCGAGGGTCACGACCGGCGGGCCTTGACGATGAGATGCGCGCGCGTCAGGGTGCGGCCGCCCTCTTCGAGAAACGCGATGTACCGGAACCAGCGCCCGTCCACCCGCCACCTGTCCTCGAGCCCGACGGCCGCCGCGAGCCCTTCCTCGACCGAGGCGAAGCGCGTCACCTCGCGCTCGACTTCGATCACCTCGGGGGCAAAGCCATGGATGCGGAGCGCCCCCTCGATCCGCGCCTCGTCATAGGCGAAGCGCGAGACCCTGCCGGTCTCCTTCCACTGCTCGACGTGGATTGCCACCATCGCGAGGCACTGCCCGGGCGCGAGCGCCCGTCCGGCGCGCTCGATGATCGCGTCGGACACGCAAAGATGCGCCGTCACCAGGTCGGGCTGCCAGCGGCCGTACTCCTCGCGCTCGACGTCGACCTCGTGAAACTCCACATTTGACAAGCGCATGGCACTGGCAAGCCGCCGTGCTTCCTGAATCGCCGCAGAGTCGCGATCGACGCCGACTACGTGCTTGACCCTGGGGGCCAGCCACAGCGTGAGGCGCCCGGTCCCGCAGCCGACGTCGAGCACCCGGAGTGCCTCGATCCCCTCGGCGGCGAGCAGCGCCAGGAAGCGCGGCGAGAGGGACACGCTACTCCGCCTTGAAGTACTTGGCTTCCGGGTGGTGGAAGACGAGCGCCGAGACGGACGCCTCCGGGTCCATCATGAAGCCGTCCGTCAGGGCGAGCCCGATCTGCGCCGGCTCCAGCAGGTCGAAGAGGATGCGCTGGTCCGCGAGGTTCGGGCAGGCCGGGTAGCCGAAGGAGACGCGAAGGCCCCGATAACGCGCCTTGAGCTTGTCCTCGAGCGCCATGCCGGGCGGATCGGGAAAGCCCCACTGCGTACGCAGGCGCGCGTGGAGCATCTCCGCCAGCGCCTCGGCCAGCTCGATGGCGAGGGCCTGGATGGCGTGGGATCGCAGGTACTCGCCTTCGTCCTTCCACCGGTTGGCCAGCTCTCTGACCCCCGATCCACACGTCACAGCGAAGAGCGCGACGTAGTCCGGCTCACCCGAGGCGGCGTCGCGCACGTAGTCGGAGAGACACAGCCGGTCACCGCCGCGCTGGCGCGGGAAGTGGAAGCGCGCCGCCTCCCGGCCTTCACGATAGAGGATGAGATCGTTCCCCGAAGAGCGGGCCTCGAAGAACCGGTAGAGCGCGTTGGCCTCTATCCATCCGTGCGTGGCGGCCTCACGCTCAATCCCCTCGATCACCGCGTTGATCTCGACGGCCGTGGGATCGGCCTCTGCCAGCAGGCGCGCGACGGAGCCCTTCACGCCCAGGTGCTTGCCCAGCAGCATCTGAAGGTTGAGATACGGGTAGAGGTGGGCGAGAGGCACGCGCCGCAGCACGTGGAGATCGAGATCGGGCGGCTTCGG
This sequence comes from Candidatus Rokuibacteriota bacterium, assembly GCA_016179165.1. Classification (GTDB taxonomy): domain Bacteria; phylum Methylomirabilota; class Methylomirabilia; order Rokubacteriales; family CSP1-6; genus AR37. The sequence continues at coordinate 7,468 of JACORX010000257.1, forward strand.
CACCTGCACGACCCGTGACACGGCCGGGCGCTCCACCGTGGGCGCCGGCTGCGTGGGCGCCGCCTCCTCCGCCGCCGCCGCGTCCGCGCGCAGCGCCTCCTGCTCCGCGCGCAGCCGCTCGAGCGCCGCCTCGCGAGTGGTAGCGCCGAAGAGCCGGTTGGCAAGGTCGAGACCGTCCATCGCGTCCTTGGCGTAGAGGGTCGGCCCGCCGTACTCGACCGCGATGCGCGTGGCGGTGAAGCGGCGGGTCAGCGCCGCGCCGCCGACGAAGAGCGGAATGTCTATCCCCGCCGCGCGAAGGTCCTGCGCGGTCGTCACCATCTGCTGGGCCGACTTGACGAGCAGCCCCGAGAGCCCGAAGGCGTCCGGCTTGTGCTGGCGGTAGGCCGAGATCAGGTCCTCCGGCGGGATCTTGATGCCGAGGTTGATGATCCGGTAGCCGTTGTTCTTCAGCACGATCTCCACCAGGTTCTTCCCGATGTCGTGGACGTCGCCCTTGACCGTGGCGAGGACGAGGGTCGCCCGCGTCGCGCTCTCGTCCTTCTCCATGAAGGGCTCGAGGTGGGCGACCGCCGCCTTCATGGCCTCGGCCGACTGAAGCACCTCGGCGACGATGAGCTGGTTGTCGTTGAAGAGGCGCCCCACCTCCTCCATGCCCTTCATGAGCGGCCCGTTGACGAGCTCGAGCGCGCCCGCCTCCCTGAGTTTCAGGGCAAGATCGTCGAGCAGGCCCTCCTTGGAGCCCTCCACGATGTAGC
>JACORX010000228.1 GCA_016179165.1 Candidatus Rokuibacteriota bacterium
CGCTCAAGCAGGCCTATGACGCCGCGGTCGAGATCGAGCGGGCCGTCGGCGCGGCGGCGCGCTGAGGGATGGAGGCTCCCATGCATCCAGACTACGAGCCCGAGGGCGGGCGAGGCCGCCGGGCTCGCCTATGGATAGGCGCGGCGCTCGGCTTCACGGCGCCGGGCGCTGCAGTGGAAATCGACCGGGCGGCCGCCGACGGGGGCCGCTAGAGAGGTGGCTATGCACGTGGAGACGGACGACAGCATGAGCCAATCGCCGCGCGGCGGCGGGCGCGGGAGGATCGCCCGGGCCTCCCTGGCCGGGCTGGTGGCACTAAGTCTGATCGCGCTCGGGGCGGCCGGCGCCACGGTGGTACTTCGCCGTACGGAGGGGGCACGGGCCCCGGCGGTCGCGACCCCCGCGGCGCCGGCGCTCGCGCCCGCGGAACCGGCCGGGGATGTCGAGGTGGTGCTCTCACCGGAGGCGCTCGCGCGGGCCGGGATCAAGACGGCGCCCGTCACCGCCAGCGGCTCAGGCCTCTCCGTCAGCGTCCCGGGCAGCGTGATGCCGAACGCGTACCGCGAGGTCAAGGTCACCCCGATCGCCGGAGGCATCGTCACCAAGGTGCACGTCGAGCTGGGGGCACCGGTCCGGCGAGGCACGCCGCTCATCACGGTGTTCAGCACCGAGCTGGCCGATGCCCAGACTCGGTATCTCTCGCTGTCGGCGATGCTGGAGGCCGATCACAAGAAGCTCGGGCGCGCGCAGCAGCTCGTGGAGATCGGCGCGGCGAGCCGCCAGGAGCTCGAGGAGATCACCGCTGTCCACGAGAGCCGCGCCACCGAGGTCGAGGCCGCGCGTCAGCGGCTCGTCCTGCTGGGGCTGTCGCCGAGTCAGGTGCAGGCCCTCAAGAGCGTCAGCCAAGTGGTCTCGACCATCGTGGTGCCGGCGCCCATCAACGGGATCATCACCGCTCGCTCGGCCAACCTCGGCCAGGTGGTCGCCATGGGCCAGGAGCTGATCTCGGTGACGGACCTCTCGGAGGTCTGGGTCATCGGCGATATCTACGAGCAGGATTTCAAGACGGTCAGCGTCGGCTCGGAGGCCGCCATCACGACCCCGGCCTATCCCGATCTTGTCCTCCGGGGCCGCGTGACCTACATCGACCCCCGCGTCGATCCGCAGGCGCGGACAGCCAAGGCTCGCATTGAGGTCCCGAACGCGGACGGCCGTCTTCGGCTGGGGATGTACGTGACGGTGAGCTTCAGCACGCCCGGCAAGAGCGCGGTCGTCGTGCCGCGCTCTGCTGTTCAAGCCATCGGGGATCGGCACGTCGTCTTCGTGGCGGCAGAGGGCGAGGACGGCAAGTTCATCCAGCGGCAGGTCCGGCTAGGATCCCTGACCGGCGGCTCCTACACGGTCTTGAGCGGACTCCGCGCTGGCGACACGGTCGTCACCGAGGGCAGCTTCTTTCTCCGGGCCGAAGCGCTCCGGAACACCCCGTCCGGGTAGGAACCGCATATGACCGGGGGACTGCTCGCACGACCGATGAGGAGATTGACACGATGAACCGAGACGATCAGACAGCAGCGGCAAAGGACGTGGTGGCGCTCTGCTCGGATCCGGCGCGACCCTTCTTCCCTACTTGGCCATTCCGGCCTGCCCGCTGGTGATGTTCTTCGTGGTGCGGGCCATGCACAGCCACCGGATGCAAGACCCCGCGAAACGCGATGACGAGTCCGGCCAGAGACCGTCGTGCGCGTCAGCCGGTACCAGTACGGACAATCGCTGAGAGTCGGCGATGGGCCGGAAGGCGTCGAAAGTGCGCCCGACCTCGCGCCGCAAGAGTCGTCGCGGCCGGAAGTGGCTGACGATGATCGCGGCGCTGGGGCTGCCCCTTGGCTTTGGGGTAGCCTACCTCGGCTGGACCTATGGCTGGACCAACGCGACGGCAAAGGGCTACCCGGCTCCCCCGTTCGTGCTCCCCGACCACGAGGGTCGGCCGGTGGTCCTGGCCGACTATCTGGGGCGGAAGCCGGTGGTGCTCGTCTTCTACATGACGTACGGCTGAGCGAGCTGTCGCGTCCAGCTCGGGAAGCTGCGGTCGGAGGTGGGACGGATCCGGAGCCTTGGGGCGGAGGTTGTGGCGGTCAGCAGCGACCGAACCGAGGATGTGCGCCGGATGGCAGCGGAGCTGGGATTCGCGTTCCCCGTCCTCTCGAATCCGTCGCTGGACGTGATCTACCTCTACAGCATGAAGGGTCCAATGTCGACGATGGCCGATATGGGATATGTCCTGATCGATGCGGCCGGCTTCGTGCGGCTCCGCCAGGTCGACCACCGGTTTGGAGAGCACGCTGACGAGATCGTGGAGCATCTTCGGGGGATGACCCAGGCGAAGGCAGGTTCGCCGTGAGGCCAGCGCGGACCATCGCACGTCTCCTGGCGGTTGCGCTGCCGCTCTACTTCGTGTGGGAGATGCTCCAGGCACCGGCGTTCACGGGGATGCCCGAAGGCTGGTTGGCAGCGACCGCTGTATGTGCACTGGCCGCGGCGGGCGACGGGGTCATCGTGCTGGTGGTGTTCGCCGTCGGCGCGCTCGCCTTTCGCGACGCGCGGTGGTTCGTGCCGCCGCGGCCCGGCCGGCACACCACAGTCGTCCTGCTGGGGGTCGCGATCCAGGTAGCCGTCGAGTGGGTGATGGTCCACCGACTCGGCCGGTGGGGCTATCAGCCGAGTCAGCCACTGGTGCCGCTACTCGGGATCGGCATCCTGCCATTTCTCCAGCCGGTGGTGCTCCTTCCCCTGACGCTCTGGATCTTCACCCCCTGGGAGGCGCGGGCAACCAGTTGACTCGTCCTCCCCGCTGGGAGTGCGCACGTCGCACGGTGAGCCGCACCGGCCTGCATAAGATGGGCCGCCGCTGCGCGCCCCGATCCATGTGCGCCGCAGCGGGCCAAGGGGGTGAATCGATAGATGGCGCGATACGGACCGTTTGACTCTTCTGTTGAATCCGTTAGGCTAAGAGACGAGAGAAGCAGGACATGCTCACTATTCGAAAGGTGATTAGTCGTGCAGAGGTTCGCGGTCTAATGGCCGCGTTAGTGTGGCGACGGACTTAGGCCTCGATTTTCCGGTGCTCTCCGACTCGTCGATGGAGGTGATTGGTCGCTACTGGATGAAGGGCGCTGGAATGCCGATGGCCGACATGGGGTATGTCGTTATCGACCGCGCCGGGCGCGTGCGCATGCGCAAGATCGACCGGATGTTCGGCGAACACATCGGAGAGATCGTTCAGACGCTCAAGGAGGCCGCATGAGGACGAAGACGGGGATCCGAACAGGGATCATGGTAGGAATCGTCGCCGCGTCGGTCGTGGCCATAGCTGGACTCAGCATGGCCGTCGAGCCACCGGCGTTCGAGCACGTGCACGCGCTGGCGCTGACGGCGGACGGGCAGACGCTGTTCCTGGGTGCCCACGCTCCTACGCCGTCTTCGTGGCGCCGGCTCTGCTTGTGGCACGCGGTAGGGATGCCCGATGACACAGGTGCTGGAGGACGACGACACAGCGTGAGGAGTGGGTGAAGCCTTGGAGTGTTCGGGACACGAACTCCCGAGGAGGTACGGCCATGAAAGAGATCAAAGCGTACATCAGGCGCGACGAGGTCAATGAGGTAGTGGAGAAGCTTGACGACGCAGGCGCCCCCGGCGTAGCGGTCATCGACATTCATCCACTGGGCTATGGGTACGAGGGCAACCCCTTTGCACCCCACCGCGCGGGGCTGGCCGACCGATATCGACACCTCAAGATCGTCAAGCTCGAGATCATGTGCGCGGACGACGAGGTCGAGCCGCTGGTCCGGGTCATCCAAGCGCACTGCTGTACGGGCAACCGTGGCGACGGGATGATCTTCGTGTCGAACGTCGTCGATGCTATCAGGATTTGCGAGGGGGCGCGCGGCGAGGCGGCGTTGCGCGATATCCGGAGGCCCAAGGACGACGAAGGCACTCCGCGCGCTGGGACGGTCGCGTAACGCGGATACGAGCTTGCGGCGTGGATCCCGGTGGCCGGTGCTCTCTTTGGGAAACTGGCGAGCGGACGTCGCGCGCGGGGTCCAGCGACCGGGTCCCAGAGCCTCGGGAGGAGTCCCGCCGGCCACGCCAGATGTGTGGGGCGTGAGTGAAAGGGCCTAGGCTCCCAGGAGGAGTGAACGTCATGACCAAAGACCAGGACCTAACCAAAGACCGGGACATAGGACGAGCACTCAAGGGCCCGGAGACGACGAATGGGTCCGAGCCCGTCGATGACGGTCGTGCGTATTGCGGGTTCTGCGGCATTGACTTGGCCAGCGAAGCGATTCCCAGCCGGCAATTCGGGCTGCCGTTTTGCAGTGAGGTCCACGCGGAGGTGTTCGCCCGGGAGGTGCGCGCGGCGAGAGTTGCAGGCGTCGCTGCCGCCGGGAACGGGGGAGAGCGCCAGTCGGTCGGCGCGCCTGACCGTGCGCACGGAAAGCGCTGGGACCTCAAGCGTCTGCTGAAGTTGGCAGCCTGCTGGATCCTGCCGATCCTGGCCGTGGTCTTTCTGGCCGGGGACGGCGCTGCTCTACTCGGCGCCGGAGCGGCGGCCTTGCCGGTGCTGGCGGTGCTCGCATGCCCACTCGCGATGTTCTTCCTGATGCGCGCGATGGCAGGTCATGAGGACGGCGAGGGGAAGTCAAAGAAGTCGCCACTTCCCGGATCTCACGACAGCGGTCGCTGAACAGGCGTCCTCAGGGAGCATCGGCGATGAGATGGAAGCCCGTGGTGAGCGCCTTCAGGAACATGGCGGCGGTCGCTGTCAACGCGTAATGGCCTCTCGGGGTCTACGCAGCGATGGAGGATGGGCGACGCTACCAGAGCGCCGGTGGCGGAAAGACGTGGCACATCCAGCGATAAGGAAGGAAGGCCTCTCACGTCGGCAGTTCATTAGCCTGGCGGCGCTCAGTGGTAGCGCAGCCGTCGCCGCCTCCGTGCTCTCCAGCACTAGAGCAGCCGGCGGAGGGACTCGCGAAATCCATCTCGAAGCGCGTGAGGTGAGCTGGGAGTTGGCCCCGGGCAAGGTCATCAAGGCCATGGCCTACAACGGGCAGGTGCTTGGACCCGAGATTCGAATCAAGGAAGGGGAGCGTGTGCGCATCGTCCTCCGGAATGCGCTCGGCGAGCCCACCACGGTCCGCTGGCACGGTGTCGACGTGCCGAACGCCATGGACGGAGTGCCCGGTCTCACCCAGAAGCCCGTGCCGCCGGGCGGGACCTTCATCTGCGAGTTCGAGGCCCGCCCAGCGGGCACGCGCTGGTACCACACCCACTTTCAGGAGCATCGGCAGATGGATTTGGGCCTCGCGGCGCCGTTGATCATCGAGCCCACCGGGGCCGGAGCCGTTTGCGTTCGACCGCGAGTACACACTCGTCCTCGACGACTGGGCGACGGGGACCGGCAGGCCTGTCCCCTCGACGGACGAGGGCACCGCCGGGGTTCAGGGTGGCCGTGGGGGCATGATGGGCGGGATGCGAGGAATGATGAGCGGCGGCATGCGCGGGATGATGGGGGGATGATGGGTGGCCGGGGCAGGGGCGGCAGGATGGGCGGCGCCGACGAGCCGCCTACGACACGATGACCATCAATGGCAAGGCGTATCCGGCCACCGAGCCCCCTCAGGGTCCGGGCCGGTGAGCGGCTGCGGGTGCGGCTGATCAACGCCAGCGCCGAGCACACGCACGTTATTCGCCTGGCGGGCCACCGACTGAGCGTGACTCACACCGACGGCAATCCGCTCGTCCGGCCGGTGGAAGTGGACACACTCCCGATCGCGCCGAGCGAGCGCTATGACGTCCTGGTCACGGCGGGCCAGCCGGGCGCCTGGTTCCTCTACTGCGCCGCTCCCGGCCATGCGGCCGCCGGCGAACAGGCCCTCGTCGTTTATGAGGGCCGCGAAGGCGTCAAGCCCGAGGCGCCCGCCGAAGGCGTTTTCGGTCTCTCAGCGTGGCAGTACGGCCTGGGCCGGGGCCGGGCAGTGCTTCCCCGGCCGTCGTGCCAGGAGCGGAGCTTCGACCTCACCCTGGGCGGCGGGATGATGGGCTCTGAGGTCTGGACCATCAACGGCAAGCAGTACGACGACCGCAACTTGGTCCATCTGGCCCTGATGCTCCTCTCGTCCGTGCAGTTCGGCCAGCTCAAGAGCCGCACGATCCAGTCGTGCCTGGGCAACTGCACCGACTTTCAGAGCATCATCGCCACGCTGGCTACCTCACAGCTGGGAAAAGAGCGCTGACCCATAGGTTCCTCTTTCCCGCGTTGCACGCGCTATCGATCCTCCAGCAGCGTCGCGACTACTTGATGGGCGGCCGGGCTGTCCCAGTGACGTGGCCCAGCCGCGACGGCCGCGATGGTCCCGCCCCGGTCGATCAGGATGCTGGTCGGCAATCCAGCCATCCGATACTCCCCGGCCACGGTCATCTTGGGGTCCAGCCCCACCGGGAACGTCAGCCAGAAGCTCTTCACGAACGGGCCGACCACCTCCTCACCCCTGCTGTCAATCGAGAGAGCCAGGATCGTGAATCCCTTGGACTTGAAGCGGCGGTAAAGACGCTCCATCGAGGGCATCTCCTCTCGGCACGGCGGGCACCAGGTGGCCCAGAAGTTCAGGACGATCACCTGGCCCTTGAAGTCGCGCAGCCGGACGAGGGACGCGCGGAGGCCGGGCACCGTGAAGTCGGGGGCCATCGCCTGACGCTTCGGGCGGAAGAGCTGCAGCGTCTCGAAAGGATCCTTCGCCCAAGCCTTACCCCGGCGGAAGAACAGCAGCAGCACCCCCGCTGCGATCAGGCCGCGCCGGCTGATCACGACAGAACGCCGTGCCGGCCCCGCATGGGCCAGCGTCGCTCCGGTCCCATCATCGGGGTGGCATCGGGGTACGCGTCGAGGGGCCTTTGCTGCCGTACTTGGCGTCGATCGCGGCCCGGATCTCGCGGAGCGGTTTCCCCGCTCTCCGCATGGCCGTCACGTCACGCGTGACGTCGAGGCAGATGGTTCAGGTGGCCGCGTGGCTCGTGTAGGTCACGCTCCCGTCCTGGTTGAACGACTTCACGTAACAATCCCGATTGCTCCGGTGGCCGAAGCGAACGCACCCGCAGAAGCAAGGGATGTACTGGAGCTCGTCTCCATGCTCCAGCGCGTACTGGTAGAGCGCCCGGATGCCCGGGGTGCCGGGGCCCGCGAAGTCGGGGAGCTGGCCGCGCGGCAGCGTCTGCACCTGGTCACCGATCTTGTCGATGGTGACGGGGCCGGCCAGCGCGCTCCGCCGCGTGGCGGCCACCCCGATCGTGAGCATCAAGCCCTGGACCACAGATCGCCGGTCGATCATCATCCGCGCCTCCCTTGAGCCTTCACCGTTGGACCGACTGGTACTCGCCCTGCCCCTCGGAGGTGCTGACGATCCCCTGGAGCGCCTCGTCGAGCTTGGCGATGACCGTGTCCACCCCGAGCGCTCCGACGTGCTTGTAGGTGATCCGCCCCTCCCGGTCGATGATGAAGGTCTCCGGGAGACCCCACACGCCGTAGTCGATCGCGATCTTGCTGCCGGGATCCATCCCGTTGGGATACGTGACGTCGAACTCCTCGAGGAACTTCCGGGCGGCATCTTCCTTGTCCTGGATGTTGATGCCCAGGAACACGACTCCCCGGTCCTTGTGTCCTCGCCAGGCCGCCTCGAGCATCCGGGCCTCGGCCCGGCACGGCGGACACCAGGACGCCCAGAAGTTCAGGAAGACCACCTTCCCGCGCAGCTCCTCGAACCGCAGCACGGTGCCGTCGAAGAGGGTCAGGCTGAAGGCGGGGGCGGGCTTGGCGAGGAGTGGAGTCGGGATGAACTTCGCCTCCCGCGTGAAGCCCCAGGCGAGCAGGCCCAGCACCGCCATCGTCGGGAGCAGGATCGCGGCCGTGAGCAGCACCCGCCGGCTCATCGGACCGCCGTCCCGGCAGCGACACGAGGTCTCGAGGGCAGGAACGCCGGTGTCCGGGCCGCATAGGCCCTGAATGTCTCCCCGAAGCGCGCCGCCAGCTCACGGTCCTCGCGCCGCGCCAGCGCGAGGTACGCGAGGATCAGCAGGGGTGCCATCACGAGCGTCGGCAGGGTCGGCCACTGGATGTTGAACGCCAGGACGATCAGGATCAGCCCAAGATACTGCGGATGTCGCAGGTACCGGTAGATGCCCGAGGTCACGAGCCCGCCACGGCCGCGGTACACCGTCGCCCAGCCGACGGCCACCAGGCTCACCCCCAGCGCGATCAGCGCGACACTCAGGAGCATCACGACATAGACGCCCACCTCGAGCGGCAGGAGTCCGACACGCGCCAGGAGGAAGGCCCAGAGATGGCTCTCGTTCATCCCGAACGCGACCGGGGGCAGCCCGAGCCAGGGCGCCAGGAGATAGACCGTCAGCGGGATCCCGAACATCTCGGTGAAGAGAGAAACGAGGAAGGCGGTGTAGATCCCGGCGTTGCGCCACTCGACCCGGCGTCGAGGCCGAGCGAAGCCGATGACGAAGAGCGTGAAGACCGCGCTGACGACCAGCATCGCCCGCCAGTTCCCGTACCAGTGGTCGAACGGCATGTTCGTGGCGCCCGGCGCCTCCCTGATGGTGAGCGCGAAGAGGGTGAGGCCAATGGCCACCACCGCGGCGGCCAGCACCCACCTGACCGCTGACCAGGCAACACGCCCTCGCTCCGGCAGATCGAGGCGCATCAGAGCCACCAGTAGATCAGCGTGTCGTGCAGCCCGGCCAGGATGAAGGCTGCGCCCGCGACCCACTCCACCGGCCGATGCCACCGAGCCACCCCGCCGGCCAGCCGATCGGCGGCACCCCAGCCCAGAGACACCACGGCAGCCAGCGCCAGCAGGGGCAGGGCAGTGCCAAGGGCGAAGACGCCCGGGAAGGTCCACCCGCCGGGGCTGCGAAGGGCCAGGGGCACCGTCAGCCCGAAGAAGAGCCAGAACAGCGTGGGGCAGAAGGCGAACGAGAAGGCGACGCCGAGGAGGAAGGCGCCACGGCCGCTGCCGGGCACTTGTCCGGCGAGCCGGCGGCTGAGGCCGAGCCCGAACCCGCCCGGGAGGCGGACCAGTCCAAGCAGGCCGAGACCGACGAGCAGCATGAGCGGGCCCAGAAGCTTGCGGGCGACGAGGACCACCGGGATCGATGCCCCCTGGAGCTGGAGGCCGAGCACCACCGCGAGCCCGCCGACCACCGAGTAGACGAGAACCTTGCCGGCGACATAGGCGAGGGAGGCTCCCAGGACGGGCGCCGTCCCGGCCCGGCTGGCGCTGAAGGCCAGCGCGCCCAGGTTCGTCGTGAGCTGGCAGGGTGAGGTCGCCCCGATGAGCCCGAAGAGCAACGCGCTCACCAGCGGGACGCTGCTTCCCTCGATCCAATCCTGAATCACGAGGATGGGGCCCTGAGTGAGCCCGCTCAGCCACGAGTACCAGGCGATCACTATTTCAGCCATGGCGCCTCGGGTCTCCCGCGATCAGGCCAGCTCCCTCCGCAAGCGATCGAACTCCTCCCGGCTGATCTCGCCCCTGGCGTAGCGCGTCCTGACGATCTCGAGCGCGTCGTCCTTCGACCGGTCTCGAGGCGACTCACCCGACGCCCTGGCCAGCCACCTGACGGCGAAGACCACGCCCACCACCACGAGCGCCAGGAGACCGAGACCAAGGACGAAGTTGACCAGCATCGCGGCCCCCATCGATCCGAACCCACCCCAGCAGCCTTCCATCATTCCCATTCCCATTCCCAGTCCCTCCCGAGACCATTCAAGGTCTCCGGTCATCGAGCAGATACCGGACCAGCCGCTTCGCAGGCTCGCCCTGCCAGTCGCGCTCACCGCGCACGAGGCCCACGAGGCGCCCCTTCCGATCGATCAGCACGGTGTTCGGGTGCGCCCGGAGGCCAAAGCGCTCCGGGCTCCGCCCCTCCCGGTCCAGCAGCAGTGGGAACCGGACCCCGAAGCGCTCGGCGAAGCGTCGAACCGTCTCGCCGTCGTCGCCGAGGTTCACGCCGATCACCGCGAGTCCCTCCCCACCGAACTGCCGTGACAATGCCACCTTTGCGGGAGCCTCCCGCAGGCACAGCGGTCAGGTGGTTGTGAAGAACCCGAGCAGCACGACCTTCCCCCGGAACTCTTCGGGTATCGCCACCACGCGCCCGGTCAGGTCCGGCAGGGAGAGCGACGGGCTCGGCGCCGGTTCCGGAATCGCCTGCGAGCCGAGGGCCTCGAATGGGTCGCCGGCAGCCGCGACCGGCTGGGCGGCGGCCAGGAACCACATCCCAAGCGCAAGGAACGGAACTGATCTCACCGCCAGCTCCCGGCCAGCAGCGCTCGGAGGTTCTCGCGCAGCCGGGCGAGCGAGTCCGGGTCGTCCGTCCGGTGGTAGGCGCGGATCCGAGCCTGGCGATCGACGAGGACGAATCGCGAGCTGTGCAGGATCAGTCCGCCCGAGCCGTGAGAGGCGAAGGCCGGGGCCGGGCCGAGCGGCCAGCCCGGCACACCACCCTGGGCGGCCGGGCTCGCGTCAGACACGCCCAGCTTGAAGCCATCCTTGGCGAGCCCGTAAATGGCTGGCTTCGGCCCCGTCAGGAACAGCCAGCGCCCGGGATCCGCCCCGTAGCGCTCGGCATAGCGCCGGAGCACCTCGGGTGTGTCGTGGCCCGGGTCCACCGTGATGGACACGAAGCGGAGGTCGGCAGAGCCGACGAACTCCTTCTGGAGGCGCTGCACCTGGAGGCTCTGGAGCGGGCAGGTCTCGGTGCACTCCGTGTAGATGAAATTGGCGAACCAGACCTTGCCGCGAAGGTCGGCAAGGGTCACGGTGCTCCCGCCGCGCTCAGTCAGCCGGAAGTCCGGTACCAGCCCATAGTCCGCGAGGGTCTCCAAAATGCCCTCTGCGGGCAGGGGCTGCGGCTGGCGCCAGAGGGAGGCGAGGGCGGCGCCGGTGAGCGCAAGGCCCAGGGCGGTTGCACCGAACGCGAGTAGCCCCCGGCGTCTCATCCCGCGATCTTGACGAGGGCGATCATGCCGCCCTCCATGTGCA
>JACORX010000029.1 GCA_016179165.1 Candidatus Rokuibacteriota bacterium
CGCCAGGATGGCGTTCTCCATCATGGCCGGGTCATTCGGGGTCTGGCCCTGGCCCGGGAGGCCTATATAGACCAGCACTGCGATGAAACTTGCCGCCACGGCCACTTGGAACGGACGGAGGGGCCGGCTCCACCCGGCCCAGCCGCTCCTCCCGCCACGCTCGATCTTCTCGCGCAGCTCGACGCGGTAAGCGCCCCGGTGCACGGGCGGCGGCTCGGGCGCAGTGCGCCTGAGCTCGGCGATCACATCCTTGAATTCGTCTTCTGGGGACTCGTCTTCCGGCAGCCTGCTCATTTTTTGGCTCCCCCGCTGGTGTCTCCCCCGCCGGCGTCTCCCACGCGGCGCTTGAGCGCCGAGTACGCGCGGTGCAGGTGCACCCGCACCGTCGCCTCCGACAGCTGCAGTACCACGGCGATTTCCTTGGTGGACAGTTCCTCGCGGCATTGAAGAAGCACCGCCGCCCTTTGCTGCGGCGAGAGCTTGTCTACGGCCTCCCACAAGCGGCTCATTCGGTGATCCGTGACCATGGCGTCCGTCGGATCGGTGAAGGGAGCTGCGAGCCGCTCCACGGGGTCGGCCGCATCGCGCCTCTCGTCGCTGCCGCCCCAGCCGACCAGCCGCCGCCAGCCCCGCCGCTTCCGTTGGTGGTCGAGGCAGCAGTTGACCAGGATGCGGTAGAACCAGGTCGAGAACTTGGCCTGGCCGGCGAAGGATCCGGCTGACTCGTGGAGCCGGATGAAAGCCTCCTGGGAGCAGTCCTTGGCATCTTCCCGGTCCCGCACCACGGACCACGCGATGCGGTACGCCCGCTCCTGGTAACGCTCGACCAGCAGGTCAAAGGCTCCCACGTCCCGTTGGGCGATTCGCCGGCAGAGGTCTTCATCGGACGGCGCGAGCGTGTCCACTACAGGCGATCTTCGCATACGCCCGTCGAGCGGGCCAAACCCCCAGAACGCCGTGCGCATCGGTGCGTTTACCCGGCACTGCCGCTGGCTCTCCGCCCATGGCCATTCCCCGGATCCCGAGCCCGCCCGAGAACACTCCCGTCAAGTTGACGCAGCCGGGAACCATTGCGTTTACACCGGAAGCGACCGGGAGTGGAGTGGGCTTCTCGTTGCCCCGCCCGGGTTTCAACCCCGATGACGCTTCATCACCTAGGACGGCCCGCGGAAGGGCAGCGTCTACGACGAGGGAAGCCTAGTCTGGGCGCACGTTTACGGCCAGCCCTGCGCCCCGGCCGGCCTCGGCGAGGCTCACGTGCTCTACGACAAGCAGCAGGAGGCCCCAGAGCGTCACGGGCACGAACTGTGAGGCGTGCAGGAGAAGCGAGAAACCGAGGGCGTCCGCTTTCCCGACACCGAAGAAGGATAGCCCGAGGACGGTCGCCGCCTGGATGACGCCGATGAAGCCCGGGCTGGAGGGCAGGCTCACGCCGAGGCCGATGAAGGCAATGACACAGAGGGCGGCTGTCATCGGCAGCTCCAGGCTCGCGGCTCGGAAGCCTGTCCATACGGACAGCACGATGACCACCCAGATCGCGACCGACCAGAGGGCGGTCGGCAGCAGCTGTCTGGGCCGCCGCATCCCCTGGAGCCCGGCACTCATAGTGTCGAAGACGACCAGCAGGCGGCGCTCGATGCCCGGCCAGCGGTAGGTCAGGGAGTGGATCAGGATGCGGCAGGGCAGGGGCGTCGCCGCGATCGCGACCAAGACGATCACAGTCGCCACGACCAGTCCAACGAAGACCTCCAACGCCCAGGCCACCTCGCGGGGCGTTGGGATCTGGAAGAAGACGAAGGCCAGCACGACGCCGACCGCCAGCCCGTCCAGCGCGCGCTCCACGACGAGCGTCGTCACCGTCGTCCAGAAAGGCTGGCCCCGCCGTGTCACGACGTAGACGCGCAGGACCTCACCGGCTCTCAACGGCAGCAGGTTGTTGCCCATGTAGCCGATCATCACGGCGTTGAAGAGGTGGGTCGGCCGGGCCCGCTGCGGAAAGAGGTAGCGCCAACGCACGGCGCGCGCCCAGAGCGAGACCAGGTTGAGGGCGACGCTGACCGAGAGCCAGCCCCACCGCGTGTCGGCAAGGCGCGCGGTGACCGCGCGCAGATCCACGTTCCAGAAGAGCCAGACCAGGAGGGCTGCGCTGATCGCGATCCCGAGGAGGATCTTGACCAGCCGCCCGGCGGAGGGCACGAGCGGCTAGAGCCCGAGCTGGGCGAGGACGGCGTCGAGTCGCGCGGGAACGCTCACCGGCCGGGTCGCGGACTCGAGCGCCGTATCCGGGTCCTTGAGCCCGTGCCCCGTGAGGGTGAGCACGAGCGTGGACCCGGGCTCGAAGCGCCCGGCTTTGACCATCTTGGCGAGGCCGGCGACCGTTGCGCAGGAGGCCGGCTCCATGAAGATGCCTTCTTCGCGGGCCAGCAGGCGATACCCGCGCACGATCTCCTCGTCGGTGACGGCGTCGATCCAGCCCTGCGAGTCCTGGAGCGCTTCCTTGGCGAGCCCCCAGGAAGCGGGGTTGCCGATGCGGATGGCGGTCGCGAGCGTCTTGGGCTCCAGGATGACCCGGTCTTCCACGATGGGCGCGGCGCCCGCGGCCTGGAAGCCGACCATCTTCGGCAGCTCCTTGGCGATGCCCGCCCGGTGGTACTCCCGGTAGCCACGCCAGTAGGCTGAGATGTTGCCCGCGTTGCCCACGGGGATGAGGTGGTAGTCGGGCGCGCGCCCGAGCTGATCCACGACCTCGAATGCGCCCGTTTTCTGACCCTCGAGGCGGAAGGGGTTGAGGCTGTTGACGAGCGTGACGGGGTGGCGCTCGGCTATCTGGGTGACGATGGAGAGCGCCTGGTCGAAGGTGCCGTCTACCACGAGGACCGTCGCCCCGTGTATGGCGGCCTGCGAGAGCTTGCCGATCGCGACCGCGCCCTTCGGCACCATGACGAAGGCGCGGATGCCCGCGCGCGCGGCGTAGGCCGCGGCCGAGGCCGACGTGTTGCCGGTCGAGGCGCAGATGACCGCACGCGAGCCGGCTTCCACGGCCTTGGAGATGGCCACGGTCATCCCGCGGTCCTTGAAGGAGCCCGTCGGGTTGAAGCCCTCGCACTTGAGGAAGATCCGCAGGCTCGGATCGGTGGCTTCCGCGAGCCGCGGGGCGGGGATGAGCGGCGTGTTGCCTTCGTGGAGCGTGACCACCGGGGTGCTCGGCGAGACCGGCAGGAACTGCCGGTAGCGCTCGATGACGCCGGGCCACGCGTTCAGGCCGGCTCCACGCGGATCATGGTGGTGCGCGCCGCCACCACCGGCAGCTTGTCGATGGCTGCCAGCGCCGCGCGCATGTCCCGCTCCCGCGCCTCGTGGGTCATCATCACCACCGGCACCGCCTCGCCGCGGGCGCGCTCCTTCTGGAGCACCGAGACGAGCGAGATGTCGTGCTGCCCCAGGATGCCGGCGACCTGCGCGAGGACACCGGGCCGGTCCATCGCCATGACGCGCAGATAGTAGGACGACCGGATGTCCTCCATCCGCCGGAGCGGCAGCGGCCGCTCGCTGATCGAGGGCAGGTCGCCCTCCATGGCCGGGATGCCGTGGGCGACGCGCCGGGCGATCTCGAGCGTGTCCGACCAGACCGCCGAGGCGGTGGGCAGCTGCCCCGCGCCCCGGCCGTAGAACATGAGGTTGCCGGCGTTGTCGCCGGTGATGAAGACGGCGTTGAAGACGCCCGACACCGCGGCCATCGGCGACCCCGCCGGGATCATGGTCGGATGCACGCGGGCATCGAGCGCGCCATCGGCGGCCTTGGCGATGGCCAGGAGCTTGATCCGATAGCCGAGCTCAGCCGCATTCTCGACGTCCTGCTGGGTGATCGCCGTGATGCCTTCCGTGTGGATGTCGTTGAGGTCCACGGCGGTGCGGAACGCGATCGTCGCCAGGATCTGGAGCTTGTGGGCCGAGTCCATGCCCTCGATGTCGAGCGTGGGATCGGACTCGGCGTAGCCGTGCGCCTGCGCCTCCTTGAGAACGACCGAGAAGTCGAGCCCCTCGTCGGCCATCTTCGAAAGGATATAGTTGCAGGTGCCGTTGACGATGCCGAAGGCCGAGAGCACGCGGTTCGCCGTGAGCCCGTCCTTGACGGCGCGGATGAGCGGGACCCCCCCCGCCACGGCCGCCTCGAAGCCCAGCATGACGCGGTTGCGGCGCGCCGCCTCGAAGATCTCCGAGCCGTGGTGGGCCAGCAGCGCCTTGTTGGCGGTGACCACGTGCTTGCCCGCGTCGAGGGCCTTGAGGATGAAGGCGCGCGCCGGCTCGAGCCCGCCGACGAGCTCGATGACGATCTGGACCACGGGGTCGTCGAGCACCCGCGAGGCGTCCGGGACGAGCGGGAGGCGCGTGAGGTCCAACCCGTCGCGCGGGCGCGTCATGTCGGCGTCAGCGATGGCGTGCAAAGTCAGCCGGCACCCGGCGCGCTCCTGCATCTCGGCGCCGTGGGTCTGGAGGACCTTGACGACGCCGCTGCCGACCGTGCCGAGGCCGAGGAGGCCGATCTTGATCTCGTTCATGAGGCAGCCGTGAGCCGAGGCCCGCTGAGCGCCGGCGCCGTCAGCGGGCCGAGAGGGTCTTAAGGCCGCGGAGGGCCTGCTTGATACGCTGTTCGTTTTCGACCAGCGCGAAACGGACATAGCCCTCGCCGTACTCGCCGAAGCCGATGCCCGGGGAGACCGCCACCTTGCACTCCTGGATGAGCATCTTGGAGAACTCGAGCGAGCCCATGGACCGGAATGACTCCGGGACGGGCGCCCAGACGAACATGGTCGCCTGCGGCTTCGGCACAGACCAGCCGAGCTTGTTGAGTCCGTCCACCAGGACGTCACGGCGCTTGCGGTGGACCTCGACGATGTCCGCCACGCACTTCTGTTCTCCCTCGAGAGC
>JACORX010000231.1 GCA_016179165.1 Candidatus Rokuibacteriota bacterium
GGCTATCTCCGCGCGCGGTGGCTCCCGGGCGGCCCACAACCGGGCTGGTCTGACGTCTAGGTGCTGCTGGCCGAGATCCTTGCGCGCAACCAGGAGACCGATGTGGCAGCGCCTCCCGACGAACACGTGCTCGGATGCGGCTCTGGCGCGTCGTCCTCCTGCTCAACCTGGCCGTGGGCGTGGGCGTGCTCGTGGGCTGGCTCGCCTGGGGCCAGCAGATCCCGCGTCTCGAGCGGCGGCTGCTGGAGAGCCGGCAGCAGGTGCTGATCGTGGGCGGCGAGCAGACGTGGATCGTCAAGGGCGTCGTGCGGGCGGTGATCCCGGAGATCCAGGTCGTGGTGCTGACCCACGAGGAGATCCCGGGCTTCATGCCGGCCGGCATGACGATGGGCTTCAAGGTTCAGAACCCGAAGGTCCTCGAGCGCGCCCGCGTCGGCGACGTCGTGCGCTTCACGCTCAAGGGCGTCCCGCCGGCCGTCCAGATCACGGCGCTCGTCAAGGAGGGGCAGTCATGATCGGCGAACTCAGACGGCTGCACCGGCACATCTGGATCGCGTGGCTGGTCGTGGTCGCCGCCGCGGTGACCTTCATCGTCTTCGTTCAGCCGTGAGGTTCACGTCCAAACGCCGTTTCGACGCAGCCCTGGCCGCGATCGTGGTCGCGTGGTTCTTCGGCGGTCGCGCGCTCTTCAGCGGTCCCGATTTCGACGTCTTCGTCGTCCAGGCGACCGCCTTCCTGACGTTCGTTTTCCTCTCCGCCGCGATCAGCCTGGGCCCACTCGCCCGGCTCTGGCGCCCGGCGACCCGCTTCATCTACCATCGGCGCCACCTCGGCGTGACCACGTGGGCGCTCGCCGTCTTTCACGCGGCCGTCGTCATGCACTACGGAAACAACTGGAAGGCCGCGAACCTCCTCGAGGTGTTGCCGGGGCAGACGTTCCTCCGCATACCCTTCACGCTCTTCGGCGTGGGGGCGCTCACCATCCTGACGGTGATGGCGCTGACCTCCTGGGACCACTTCCTCCACGCCTGGACGCCGCGGGGCTGGAAGCGGCTCCACATGGCGGTGTACCTCGGGTACGCCCTCGTCGTCGTCCACTTCACAGTCCGCTTCGTCGGCGAGCCGCCGGTGAAGTGGCGGCTCCTCGGGCTGCTGTGGCTCGTGGCGCTCGTTGTGGCCGTGCTGCACCTTGCCGCGGCGATCAAGGAGGCCCGAGGCGATCGCCCGGCGCCCTCCGGCGCCGACGGTTTCATCCTCCTCGGCACCTTCACCGAGCTTGAAGAGGGGCGCGCGCTCACCGTGCACGTCAAGGGTGGGAACGTCGGGGGCGAGCGGATCGCCGTCGTCCGCAAGAAGGGCGCGCTCTGCGCCATCTCCAACGTCTGCCCGCACCAGAACGGCCCGCTCGGCGAAGGCGTCGTGCGGGACGGCTATCTCGAGTGCCCGTGGCACGGCTACCAGTTCGACCCCTGCACGGGGCTAGGTCCACCGGGCTTCTCCGACTCCGTGCCGCGCTACGATCTCGCCACGAAGGGCGGCCAGACCTATCTGCGGGCCTCGTAGCGCGCCCGATTCGTTGCAATATTCGACGGGCTCGCGTATACGCATAACCGAGCCATGAAGAGCCTGCGCCCCGCGAGCCATCGCGCCGTCATCGTCCTCCTGCTGGGCCTGCTGGCCCTCGCCTTCGCCGTCGAAGGCAGCCAGCCGAGCCACAGCCATGAAGACGGGCGCGTCGCCCTCTACAACGCCGAGTGTCCCCTGGCGGAGCTGTCCGCCGTCCACACCGCTGGCTGGGCGCCCGAGCCGCTTGCGATCGCCGCGCCCGAGCCGATCGTCCTGCCGATCGCCGTCACGTCGTCGCGATGGGTGCCGAGCCCATGCCCGAGCCTCGCCGATAGTCGCGCTCCCCCTCTCACCTAGCCCCGTCGCCCGTATTCCCTGGTAATCGGCCCGCGCCCGGGCGTCTCTCCGTGCGCGCGCCCGCTCATTGTCCTCACCCAATGGAGGAAACCATGCGTGCATGTATCGCACTTGCGCTGGTGCTGGGCCTGCTCGTCCCGGCCGCGCCCGCCCCCGCGCAGGACGCGGAAGCGCTGCGCCGGGAGATGGAGCAGATGCGCAAGCAGTTCGAAGCCATGCAGGAGCAGTACAAGAAGACCATGGACTCGATGGCCGAGCGTCTCGAGCGGGTGGAGGCGCGCCCGCAGCCTGCGCCCGCCGCGGCGCCCGCGATGGGGCTGACCGCCGAGCGGCCGCCCGGAAGCGATCCGCCTCCCCTCGACCTGATCAGGCCCCGCCAGCCCTTCTCGCTCTACGAGCGCCGCGGCCCGGGCCAGCTCCTCTTCGACATCGGGATAGCGGGCGACTTCGTCGGCAACCTGACCCAGCACAATGTCCAGAAGAACCAGGGCGGCAGCTTCCTGGGCCTCGAGAACCTCTTCTTCCCGCGCGAGGTCGAGCTGTCTCTCTTCGGCGCGATCGACCCCTATGCGCGCGGAGAGGTGCGAATCGAGACGGGGCAGGAAGAGCGAGGAGGAGATCTCAGCCTTGCGCTCAGCGAAGCGCACCTCACGCTCACGGGTCTGCCATTCGGGACGCAGCTCAAGATGGGCTTCATGCGCAACCGCTTCGGCCTCCTCAACC
>JACORX010000232.1 GCA_016179165.1 Candidatus Rokuibacteriota bacterium
CTGAAGCAGGTCGCGCACGTAGTCTCGCACACGCGCGCCCAGTGTCAGGTCTCGTCGCGCTTGGTCCCGATCCACCGGAGACCCAGACGTGGGATACCTCGTATCCACGGCATGACGGTTCAGCCGCTCGGCATCGCCCAATTCCTGCGAGATGCCCGCGGCAATCGGCTCAGCCAAACGGAGGAGCTCTCCGAGGTCGTGGCTCTTGGGAAACTCAACCTGATGCCTGATCAGCAGAGCCTTCAATGCCTTCTCCGCCCCCTGCTGGGCATGGAAGCTCGCCGTCTCATAGGAGCGCATCACGCGCTCAACGATCGCTTCGCCCGCCTCGATGTCGTTGTCCGCGCCCTCCAGCCATTGCCTCACATAGTCCAAGCGCATCTGATCAGGCGTCTTCGTGGAGCACCACCCCTTCCTTCCAGGCTGGGTAGGCAAGGCCGCCGATGACGGTCTTGCCCGCCTCGAACTCCTCTTCCGACATCACCCACGGCTCCACAGGAATCCCCGTGCCCCGGAAGACCCGCCACAACTCCAGGCGGTATGCCTGCATCTGATCTGCCGTCTGTCCGCGAGTGACGACGAGGATGTCGAAATCGCTGTCGGGACGTGCGTCCCCTCGTGCCCGCGAGCCGAACAGAATGATTGCCCGCACCCGGGCGCCGTCCACCCGCAAGATGATGTCTCTAGCCTGCTGGGCCTTGGCCAGGTCGGCAGCGTAAGCCCGCTCCGGCTCCCTGACCATCCGGCGAACGTCCACCATCTGATCGTAGGTCACCGCCTGACTGACGAAGAGCAGCTCGTACTTGAGCCGGTCCGGACTCAATCCTTCAAGCCGCCTGAGCGCCACCGACTTCCGCCCTTCCGTGGTCAGGGCCTCCTCATCCCTCGCGGCTCGACCCTCGTCCTCTCGGGTGGCAGCTTCGAACCGCCTGTCCTTTATCTCGACGATCAGCACCCGGCCTGTGCCGGTTTTGCCACTGGCTCTGGGACGTTTGCGGACTACGAAGTCGGGCGTGTAGCGGTGCCAGCGATTGTCTTCGCCACGGTACTCAACGTGGAAGTCGGTCTTGGTCGGATCGGTGAGGCCCCCGGTGAAGTAGATATCCTCGACCTCTGCCGGCTGCACGTTGATCTGCTTGAGGAGATCGACGAAGAACTCGCGCTCCGGCGCCGAATCGAAGTTATACGGGTCGTAGTGGAAACCGAAGCCGGCGGGGTTCTCGCGCGCCATCTTCTGCGCTTCCAGCAAGAGGTGCTCCTTGTCCTTGGGATAGTGGATCTCGGCGGTATACGCCTCGACCCCATCCGCCTCGATGGTCCGCGTGAATCCCTCCGGCCTGACCAGGGCCAGCGCCCACTCGACGGTCTCTTCTCGCATCTCGTACGCGCGCGTCTGCTCGCCGATCTGCTCGGCCAGCGGGGCGAGATGGCTTGCCGGGATGTCCTGGTCCACGTACAGGCGGGACAGCTCGTCCAGGACGATCCAGACGTCGAGCCGGAACTGCGCGGCCAGAGCGGTAGCAGCTTCATAGCGATCCATTGTTTCCGGCATGGACTCGATCTGGACTGTCTCGCCCAGTTGTTCGAGCACTGTCTTGGAGCCGGGCCGCTCGGCAATGCCCAGTACCGCCCGGCTGAGCCGGGCGGCCGCATCGTCCTTCGGACGCTCCAGATGCACACTCCCACCCCGCCCGGGCGCAGGCACAACCGTCCGGACCAGCCGCTTCAGCACCAATGGGGGCACAAGCCGTTTACGCAGCACGAGACGCGCGGAGCCGCTCTCGCGTGTGGAGCGGTCCAGATCGGCGATGCTCTCCCCGTAGGTCTCGGTCAACTGATGCTCGAGGATGGCGCGGTTGTCCATGGACAGATAGATCCGCGCCTTCTTGCTGTTGCCCGGCACCTGTCGCAGGCAACGCGTCGCCGCCTGGAGCACGAAGTTATTGCTGCTCTTGAGCTTCCGCGCCAGGGCGCACGCGAAAAGACTCGGACAGTTCCACCCTTCCGTGCCCTTGTTGACGAGGAGGATCACCCGATGGGGCGACTCGGGATCATTGAGCCGGTTGAAGGCGTCTACTTCCTCCTTGGGCGAGTCGACGGTGTTCCGCAGGCCGACGGTCGGCGCCTGCCCCGCCTTGACCAGCGCGGCCTCGACCACCGGGCGGAGCGCTTCGAGGTCATGGGTCTGCGGAAAGTAGAGGGCCAGCTTGGCCGGCGCGCCATTTGGAAGCCGAGTATCGCCATAGGTCGCGAAGAAGTCGCCGATCACGTGACTGATGTAGGCGTCAGCGCTGCCCTCAAAGTCGAAAGCGTGGATGTTCCCCGAAACGTCTTTCAGGATGTTGTCCCGGATGCCCTGCGAGAGCCCGTACCAGATGACGACGTCGCGCAGAGGCTGGCGCTGGAAGTACGGCGTGCCCGTGGTATTGATGACGGCGACAACATTTGTGGCGGCCGCCAGATAATCGACGGTCTTCCGCACCTTCTTCAGCTCGGTCTCCAGCGACTGCCCGTATGTGTGGTGCGCCTCATCCGAGAAGACACCCAGATGCGGCAGCGAGGCGATGGCCTGAAGGCGGAGATTCGCGACCTCAGCGCGGGCCTCGTCCGCCTTGCCGAAGGAGAACAGGTTCCCCAGGTCGCTCTTCCGGATAGCCTCCTTCTGGATGCGAATCTTCTCGGTGTTCGTGACCACGAGGTTGAAGAGGCTGCCCCGCACGACAGGGATATCCTTCTCTCCGTCGCGCGTGAAAGTCAGCTTCACCGAGGCCGCGAAGGGCTTGTAGAGACGGGGCGGCAGGATCTTGTCGTACGGCACCGCCGCCAGCTCTCGAAGAGACTCGATGATGGTCTTGCCGGGGGCGAACACGAGCGCGTTCTGGACGAAGGGTCCGTCAGGGTACTCGAGCGCCATGGCGAACTCAGTCGCGCAGATGGCACCGATCAGGATGGTCTTCCCCGCCCCCATGGCCAGCGCGAGGATGTAGCTCGGATACCCCAAGGCGAGCGTCTCGCGCACGCTCTCGAGCCGCTCCGCCTTGACGAACGCGTCGTCGGTACGGATTCGCTCCCACAGCGTGTCGGGTGACTTGCCGACCAGGCTCTTCCAGATCCCCGCTCGGTCAAGGCCGAGGGCCGTCAGCAGGTCGCCCGTCTCCGGAAACAATCGCGTGTACAGGTCGAAGACATGCGGTGTGCCCTCGACCAGCCTGAGGTACCAGTAGGTCTCGAGCGCCCGGAGCTGCGGCTTCCGGAGAAATTTCAGGCCGCCGGCTTCCGGGTCGGCAGCCCATTCGAAGATCTCGGCGATGGCGGGATACTCACCCGATGGGTAGCCATCCTGCCGCCATCGGTCGACCCTCTGGCCGAGGACGTGATAGAGGTGGGTCATCCGCTTCGGATTCTACCCGGACTCAATGCCCGGCCGGCCAACAATCCGTCACTACGACGGCTCTCCGGCCGCGGCCCCGCCCTGAGTCCAGGCCTGGGTCCGCCGCGTGATGCCGCGCATGGCGAGCCAGTACACGCTCCGCACGGCGAGGCCGGTGGCGATGATCAGCACCGACATGGCGGCGGCCTGCGCGGTGTCGCCGGCGTCGTCCATGAGCAGCACCGCGACGGCCGCCAATTCCGTGCCGGGCGCGACGATGAACACCACGGCCGAGAGCGTCACCATCGCGTTCAGGAAGAAGTACATGCTGATGGCCACGATCGAGGGAAGCGCGATCGGCACGGTCACCCGCCAGAAGGTCCGGTAGAAGGGCACCCCCAGCGAGGCGCCGACGTTCTCGAACTCGGCGTCCATCTGCTTCAGCGCCGTGGTGGCCGTCAGGAAGCCGACGGTGAAATAGTGCACGACGTTCGAGATGATCAGGATGGCCAGCGTGCCGTACAGCGCGTTCAGCGGGCTGCCGGGCGCGTTGAAGGTGAAGATGTAGGCGAGCCCCAGGACCATGCCCGGCACCGAGACGGGCAGGACGGAGAGGAGATAGAGAGGGCCGCTGGCCGCCGTGCGGCACTTCTCGACGACGTAGCCGCCGACGAAGGCCAGCACGGTGCCGGCCACGGCCGTCAGCGCCGCCACGCGGATGCTGTTCCAGAGCGCGCGGTAGCCGCCCGCCGTGTCGAAGTCGTAGTGCTTGAGCGTCAGCCCGAAGTTGTAGGGCCAGCGGTGCACCAGCGAGGAGACCAGGATGACCAGGTAGATCGCCGCGATGAAGCCGGCGATGAGCGCGCAGTAGGCGAGCAGGCTCCAGTCCGCCAGCGGGCGCCGCCCGGGCACGAGCGGCTTCGAGGACGATGTCACCAGCGCGTATTGGCGCCGCTGGACGAGGCGGTCCACGACGAAGGCCAATACGGCCGGCACCAGCAGCACGACGGACACGGTCGCGCCCATGGTGAAATTCTGCTGGCCGGAGACCTGATTATAGATTTCGGTCGCCATCACCGAGAACTTCCCGCCGATGGCCTTGGGGGCGCCGAAGTCCGTGATGGCGAGCGTGAAGACCACGAAGGACGCGCTCACCAGACCGTACTTGACCCCGGGCAGGGTCACCGTCAGGAACGTCTTGAGCGGGCCGGCGCCCAGCGTCCGCGCCGCGTCGTAGAGGCGCGCGTCGGTCGCGGCGAGAGCCGCCATGAGGATGAGCAGCGCGTGAGGGAAGCAGTAGAAGACCTCGGCCAGGATGATGCCCTTGGCGCCGTAGATGCCGACGTTCAGGCCCGTCGCCCGCGTGAGAATGCCGTTGTTGCCGAAGACGTAGATGAGCGCGAAGGCCTGGACCAGGGACGGCGCGAAGAGCGGCAGCATGGCGACGACGCGGAAGAGTCCCTTCGCGGGCATCTGCGTCCGCGTCAGCGCGTAGGCGTAGCCGAAGGCCAGCGCCACCGTCAGCACCATGGCGGCGGCCGACACGAAGAGGCTGTTCGTGATCGAGGCGGCGATGGCCGGCGTCGAGAAGTATCGGATGTAGTTCGCGGCGCCGATGAAGCGCCCACCGTTGTCGAGCAGGCTCCGCCAGAGCACCTGCCCGAGCGGGTAGAGCAGAAAGAGATAGAGCACGGCGGCGAAGACCACGACCAGCGTCCACCGGATGGCGTCCTCACCGCTCAACCGGTGGCGGACGGCGCGGTCCGGGGTCTCCGCGGCGGCCGGGGCCCGGACGCTCACGCCGCGGGGCCCGGGACGGGGAAGGCGCGAAGCGCGTCCGGAGCGAGCGCGATCGGCAGGTCCGCGCCCTCGCCCACGCCCAGCTCGGCGAAAGCCGTCGCCGCCACGTCGCACTCGAGCGCCGTCCGGCCCTCGCCGTCCACTGTCAGCCCAAGGCGCGTGAAGGCGCCCAGGAACTGGACCGCCGTGATGCGGGCCCTCAAGGGGTTCTCCGCGTGGAGGGCTGCCGGGCCGACAGTGATCTCCTCGGGCCTGATCGCGAGCGTCAACGCGCCGCCTGGAACCGCCTCGAAGCCCGGCTGGTGGCGCAGCTCGACCGCGCCGACACGCGCCCACCCGCTGCGCGCGCCCGCGACGGCGGAGAGGAAGTTCATCTGGCCGACGAAGCGCGCGACGAAAGGTGTCCGGGGCCGCCGGTACACCTCGGCCGGCGCGCCCACCTGCTCGACCTGTCCCGCGTTCATGACGACGATGCGGTCGGCCATGGTGAGGGCTTCTTCCTGGTCGTGCGTGACCATGACGGTCGTGACGCCGAGCCGCCGCTGGAGCCCGCGGATCTCGTGGCGAAGCGACTGGCGCACCCGCGCGTCGAGCGCCGAGAGCGGCTCGTCCAACAGAAGCAGGGCCGGCGAGGGCGCCAGCGCCCGGGCGAGAGCAACGCGCTGTTGCTCGCCGCCCGACAGCTGCGCCGGGTACTTGTCCTTGTGGCGGGCGAGGCCCACCAGCGCCAGCAGCTCGTCCACCCGGCGCGCGATGGCGGCGGCGCCCGTGCGCCGGGTCTCGAGCCCGTAGGCGATGTTCCGGCCGACCGTCAGGTTGGGAAAGAGCGCGTAGGATTGGAAGACGATCCCGTAGTTGCGCAGGGCCGGCGGCAGGCCGGAGACGTCGCGGCCGGCCATCCTGACGGTACCCGCGTTCTGGCGCTCGAGCCCCGCGATGATTCGGAGCAGCGTGGTCTTGCCGCAACCGGAGGGACCGAGGAAGCAGATGAACTCGCCGGCGGTGACCGACAGCGTGATGTCGCGGAGCGCCACGTAGGCGCCGAACTTCTTGGCGATGCCCTCGAGGGCGACGGCTGCTGGAGCCGGGGCGGACTCGCTCACGCGCGGGCGGCCTCGGCCACGACGCGCAGGACGGCCAGGCCGTAGCGCTCCGCCTTCTGGCGGCCGATGCCGTACGCCATCGCCAGCTCCTCGGGCGTACGCGGGCGGAGGCGCGCGATGTCCCGCAGCGTGCGGTCGGAGGCGACCATGAAAGGCGCGATGGATGACTCGCGCGCCACGGTCAGTCGCCACGCGCGGAGCGCCTGGAAGAGCGCCTGGCCGGCAGCGTCGAGCTCGTCTATTTCAGCCGACCGGGACAACCCCGCCCGCCTCGGTGGCCGCGGGCCTGGGGCGACGGCAGGCGTGGCGGCGGCAGCGGGAAGCAGCAGCCGCGCGGGCCGGTCCCCCTTCATCACCGCGCGCCCCTCTTCAGTCAGCATGACCACGGGCCGGTCGGCGCCGCCGAAGCTGACCCAGCCCGCCGTGACACAACGACGCAGGAGCCGCGTGAGCCACTCTCGCGGGTGATCACGGAGGTTGCCGAAGGTGGGCGTGGCGGCGAGGCCGGATCTCTCCAACCGCGGGTCCGGATCGCCGTGAATCAGGGCCACCACCGTCTGGAGGCCGAAGCGGCCGTGGACACGCGCCACGCCCGAGAGCGCCTTCCTCACGAAGAGGCTCACCGCCTCGGGGGCCTGCGTGGGCGCGTCATCGCCGAGAGCGCGGCAGACATCGCAGCGGCCGCAGCCCTGGAGCGTCTCGGCCTCGTCGCCGAAATATCGCAGGATCGCGTCGTGCCGGCAGCTGCCGCCCTCGGCCCAGCGGATCAGCTCGAGGAAGAGACCCCACTTGTGCTCCACCACTGCGGGGTCAGGGACAACGCCTTCCGGGCCTCTTTCGATCAGCGCCCGGCGGAGCGGCAGGTCTCGCGAGGAGATCAGCAGGAGCCCGAGCGCGTCGGCGCCGTCGCGTCCGGCCCGCCCGACCTCCTGGTAGTAGGCCTCGATCGAGCCGGGCGGGCCCAGGTGGATGACGGCGCGCACGTCCGCCCGGTCGATGCCCATCCCGAAGGCGTTGGTGGCGACGACGACCTCGGCGCTGCCGCCGGCAAACGCGCGCTGGGCTTCTTCTCGGGAAGCGGGCGACAAACCCGCGTGGTAGACGCGGGCGTGCCACCCGGCGGACGTGAGACGCGCGCCTTCCTCCTCCGCCGCGCGCCGCGTCGGCGAGTACACGATGGCGGCGCCACGGCCCCGCCCGGGCGAGTCGAGCGCCTCAGCGAGGGCGGCGTCGACACGTCGAGTGCGATCGCGCTTGTCCTCGACCTCGGCCGCGCGTAGGGACAGGTTGGGGCGCGCGAATCCCTGCACGACCTGCGGCGTGTCCGCGGGCAGCCCGAGGCGCGCCAGGATCTCGTCGCGCACAAAGGGGGTAGCGGTGGCCGTGCACGCGAGCACGCGGGCGGAGGGCAAGTCTTCGATCAACCCGCCGATCTCGAGATACTCCGGCCGGAAGTCATGCCCCCACTCGCTGATGCAGTGGGCTTCATCCACCGCCACGAGCGGGCAGCGGAGATCGTGCACGAGGGCGCGAAACCCGGGGAAGGTCAGTCGCTCGGGGGCGACGTAGACGAGCCTGCACGCGCCGCGGGCGATCATGCCCATGCGCCGCCGCATCTCGCCTGCGTCGACGGTGGAGGCGAGGTAGGTCGCCGGGACGCCACGGGCGTCGAGCGCCTCGACCTGGTCCTGCATGAGCGAGATCAGGGGCGAGATGACGAGCGTGGTGCCGTCGAGGAGCACGGCGGGCAGCTGGTAGATGAGGCTCTTGCCGCCGCCGGTCGGCGCGACGAGGAGGAGGCGGCCTGATGCCAGCAGGGTTTCGATCGCCTCGCGCTGGCCCGCTCGAAACGCGGCGTAGCCCAGCCGGTGGAGCCCCGCGTCGAGGTCGAGCCCCGAGGGGGGCGCAGGCTGGGCCGCGCCGCTCGCGATCACCTTACTTCGCGTAGCGCTTCTGCCATTCGGCCAGGATCCGGTCCCGGCTCTTGGCCGACCAGTCGAAGTCGTTGGGGTACACGACCTTGCTGATGTCCTTCGGCAGCCCCTCGGGCACGGGCATGCCGGCCACGGCGACAGCGGCGAAGTACTTGGCGTACAGCGCCATAGCCTCGTTGCTCGCGGCCCAGTCGAGGAACTGCTTTGCGGCGGGGTTCTTCGCGCCCTTCTTCGTGAGCGCGTTGGCCTCCATCTCGTAGCCCGAGCCCTCCTTCGGCAGGACCATCTGGACCGGGCTGCCCTTCTTCTTCATCTCGAGCGCGACGTATTCGAAGGAGACGCCGATGGCGCGCTCGCCCGCCGCCGCGTCCTTGCAGGGCTTGGAACCCGACTTGGTGTACTCGGCGATGTTCTTGTCCAGCGCGTCGAGATACTTCCACCCTTCGGCCTCGCCCATCCGCTGGAGGATGGACGCGACGGAGAGATAGCCGGTGCCGGAGGAGGCCGGGTTGGGCATCACGACCTGCCCCTTGTAGACGGGCTTCGTCAGGTCCGCCCAGGACGCCGGCGTGGGCAGGTTGTTCTTCTTCGCCACCTCGGTGTTGACGCAGAAGGCCGACATGTAGATGTCGATGCCGACCCAGGACGGCGGGTTGGCCTTGTCGCGGAAGAGCGGCTGGATCTTGTCCAAACCCTTGGGCGCGTACGGCTCGAGCAGCCCCGCGCTCTTGAAGATCAGGATGTTCGTGGCGCCGACACCCCAGATAACCTCGGCCTGCATGTTGTCCTTCTCGGCCATGAACCGGGCCGAGATGTCGCCCGTCGAGAGCCGCAGCATCTTGACGTCGAGGCTGGGCAGCGTCTTGTTCAGCGCCTTCATGTAGTCGGCGATCTGCTCGTTCTCGATCGCCGTGTAGACGATGACGGTCTGCTTCTGGGCAAGAGCGGGAGTCGTCAGCAAGGCGAGCGAAAAGACCGCCGAGCATGCGCTTCGGAGCATCCGTATCGGCATGGGAGCCTCCCGGGTGCGGAACGGGTTATTGGGCCATGAAGCCGCCGTCGACGATCATCTCGGCGCCCGTCATGAAGGACGACTCCTCCGACGCGAGGAACAGCGCGGCGTAGGCGATGTCCCGGGGCTGTCCGATGCGTCCCAGCGGAATGCCCGCGTTGAACTCGGCTCTGAGCTCGGGCGTGAGGTACGGCGCCTGCAGCGGGGTCTCGACGATCCCCGGGTGAATGATGTTCGAGCGGATCCGGTCCTTCGCGAACTGGATGGCCAGCGACTTGTTGAGCGAGATCAGGGCGCCCTTGGCCGCCGTGTACGCGTCCTGCGCGCGCGTGAAACCCGCCAGCGCGGAGACCGAGCCGACGAGAATGATGGATCCGCCGCCGGCCCGCTTCAGGCACGGGATGCCGTGCTTGGTGACCCAGAAGACGCTCTTGAGGTTGATGGCCATGACGCGGTCCCACTGCTCTCCGTCGGTCTCGAGCACCGACCGGTCCTTGTCCTTCCACAGCACGCCCGCGTTGTTGTAGAGGACGTGGAGGGCGCCGAAGCGCTTCACGCCTTCCTCCACCATCCTCTTCACGTCGTCTTCGATCGCGACATCGCCGACGGCCGCCAGCGCCTGGCCGCCCGTCTTCTCGACCAGTGTGACGGTCTCGTCGGCGGCCTTCTTGTTGATGTCGCACACGACGACGTGCGCACCCTCCGCGGCGAAGAGGACGGACGCCTCGCGCCCCATCCCCATCCCCGCGCCGGTGATCAATGCGACTTTACCCTTGAGCCTCATGCTCATGCGATGTCTTCCTGTTCTCTCTCCCCCTCACCCTGCCCCCTCCGGGGGCGAGGGCAGGGTGAGGGGGCCCTGGTTAGATCCTCTCGAAGAGTCTCACGAGCTCCCAGTCGGTCACCGACTGGTCGAAGGCCTGCTGCTCGAGGCGGCCGTGGTGAAGGTAGTGCGTGACGACGGTCTCGCCGAAGGCCTCGCGCGCCGGCTTCGACCGGTCCAGCTCGTCGAGCGCTTCCCGGAGCGTCTTCGGCACCTGACGGAGCTTCGGGTCCTCGTAGGCGTTGCCGTCGTAGAGCGCGGGCGGCTTGAGCTTCTTGTCGATCCCGTAGAGACCCGCGGCGATCGTCGCGGCGAACGCGAGATACGGATTGGCGTCGGCACCCGGGATGCGGTTCTCCACGCGGAAGCTGTGTCCTTCGCCGCAGAGGCGGAAGCCGCAGGTGCGGTTGTCCCAGCCCGCCGCGATGCGCGTGGGCGCGAACGAGCCCGCCTGGTAGCGCTTGTAGGCGTTGATGGTCGGCGCGTAGAAGTAGGCGAATTCGCGCGCCATCGCCATCTGCCCGGCCAGCCACTGCTGGAACAGCGGCGTCCCCTGCCTGCCGCGGCCCGCGAAAAGGCTTTTTCTGCCCGAGCGGTCCCAGAGGGAGGAGTGGAGGTGAAAGGACGAGCCTGCGGCGCCCATGTCGTATTTCGCCATGAACGTGACCGAGCCGCCCTGCTGCCAGGCGATCTCCTTGACGCCGTGCTTGTAGAGCACGTGACGGTCGGCCATCTCGAGCGCGGGCGCGTAGCGGAGGTTGATCTCCTCCTGCCCCCGGCCCCACTCTCCTTTCGAGGATTCCACCGGAACGCGCGCCGCCTCCATCCCGTTGCGAATGGCGCGCACCAGCGGCTCTTCCTTGGACGTCTGCAGGATGTGGTAGTCCTCGAGGTAGCTGGAGACCGGCGTCAGGCCGTGGTAGCGCTTGGCCCGCGCCTCGTCGAAAGACTCGCGAAAGAGGTAGAGCTCGAGCTCCGAGGCGGTCTTGACCATGAAGCCGCGCTTGCGCGTCCGCTCGATCTGCCTCTTGAGCACCCAGCGCGGCGACTCCTCGATGGGCAGGCCCTCTTCGGTATACACGTCGCAGAAGACCAGCGCGGTCTTGGGCAGCCACGGGATCAGCCGCCATGTCGCCAGGTCCGGCACCATCTTCATGTCGCCGTAGCCGCGTTCCCATGACGTCAGCGTGAAGCCCGGCAGGGGCTCCATCTCCATGTCCACCGTGAAGAGATAGATGCAGGCGTGGACGCCGTCGCCCAGGACGTGGTCGAGGAAGTAGCGGCCGACGACGCGCTTGCCCATGAGGCGGCCGAGCCCGTCGGGAAACACCGTCAGCACGGTGTCCACGGCGCCCTTGCGGATGAGCGCCTCGAGCCCCTTCGGGTCCGCCTGGTCGGCCACTGACGATCTCTCCTCTAGACGGCCGCCGATAAGGGCCCATCTGCGCCATTTCGCAAAGGCGGTGGGGCGCCCTCGACCGCAGGTTCAACGTACAGGAGTACGCCTCACCTGCGGCCTTCGGGCGCCGCCTCGCACCTGGACCCTTCTCGGCGACCTGCGCTGTGTGGTACCGCCCCGCATAGCAACCTTTCCGAGCAGTCCGCAGCCGCGAGGCTGACGAATCTTAGCGGGGTTCGTCGCCCGAGGCAATAGGCGGCCCGGGGTCAGCTACTGTATTGCGATCGGGACGGGTGGGATCAGCAGGATGAGCAGGAGCAGGCAGAAGAAGCCGACGGCGTAGCGCCCCGGGGATAGCGGTGACAGGCCGTCGAGCGGCGGCTGGTGCTGGAAGCCCATGACGAAGAAGAGGAGAAAGGCCCAGACGAACCAGTTGCCCGCCCCCGTGACGGCGCCGAGCGCCAGCAGGCCGAGGAAGGTCGCGATCGAGATCTGCCTGTGGCGCGCGCCGAAGAGCGCGTACGCGATGCGCCCGCCGTCGAGCTGGCCGACCGGAAAGAGGTTGAGCGCCGTGACGAAGAGCCCGACCCAGCCCGCCAGAGCCACGGGATGCACGAAGACGTCGTGCCCGGCCGGCAGCGGCCCGAAGGCGAGCCACGTCATGAAGCGCATGAGCAGCGAGTCGCCGAACGTCACACTCCCGCTGGACGGCACGGCCCCCACCTTCGACCAGCCGAGACCGATCCAGAGCGCCGGCAGCGCCACCACGAGCCCCGCCAGCGGGCCGGCGGCGGCGATGTCGAAGAGCGAGTTCTTGTCGCGCGCGGGCGAGCGCATGCGGATGATGGCGCCCAGCGTGCCGAAAAGCAGCGGCGGCGGCGCGGGAATGAAATAGGGCAGGCTCACGGAGGCGCCGTAGGCCCGCGCCGTGAAGTAGTGGCCGAATTCGTGGGTGCCGAGGATGGCGAGCAGGGTGAAGGCGAACGGAACGCCGTCGAGCAGCCGGCGCGGGTCCGCGAGCGGGTCGAAGGCGAAGAACGCTCCCGACCCCGCCACGAGCGTGGAGAGCACGGTCAGCAGGAAGAGGATGATGTTGGTGCGCGGGCGCGACGGCACCTCGACGTCCACGAAGGGCAGCGCCCGCACCCAGGTCATGCCCTGCCCGGCCTGAAGGAACGGCGTGTAGCCGAAGGGTCTGAAGCGCGCCACGAGCGCGGTCACGGCGGCAGAGGGCGGCTGGAGGAGGCGCCCCCCGAACGCGACCGCGTGCCCCTCACCCCTCACCTGCTCGACGCCGAGCACGCCCTCGAGCTGCGGGCCGAGCTCGGCGACTGCGAAAGCGGAGGAATCGGCGGACGCGGGGGTAGCGGCGCGGCGCCGTCCGAAGGGCCAGAAGCGCATGCGCTCACGTTACCACAGCGCCAGGGAGGCCACCGCGCGGCGGGCCGCATCGAGCCCGCCTTCGAGGTAGACGACCGCGAGCACGGCCTCGAGCGCCGTCGCCAGCAGCGATTCCTTCTCGCGCCCGCCCGTCTGCTCCTCGCCGCGGCCCAGATGCAAAACGGGACCAAGCCCGATCGCGACGGCCCAGCGGCAGAGGTTGGCGCCGGAGACGAGCTCCGCGCGCATCGGGGTCAGCACGCCCTCGGGCTCGTCGGGGAAGGCCCGCCAGAGGTGCTCGCCGACTACGAGGGCCAGCACGGCGTCGCCGAGGAAGGCGAGCCCACCGTTGTCCCGGGCGCCGGGATGCTCGTTGGCGAAGGAGCTATGCGTCAGCGCCTGCTCGAGCAATCCCGCATCCCGAAACACATGCCCCAGCCGCCTGCCAAGGTGTTCAAGCGGGTCAGCGACGGCCATCACCTAACGATCTACCGAGAACGGGCAGGGCGGCGAGAAGGGTCCATATGCGAGGCGGCGCCCGAAGCGCCGCAGGCGAGGCGTACTCCTGTACGTTGAGCCTGCGGCCGAGGGCGCCAACGAAGCAGATGGGCCCTTATCGGCGGCCTGCTAGGCGCGATACTTTCTAACGGCGAGCGTGGCATTGGTACCCCCGAAGCCGAAGGCGTTGCTCAGCGCCACTTCGACGTCCTGCTTTCGCGCCTGGTTCGGGATGTAGTCGAGATCGCAGTCGGGGTCGGGCTTCTCGTAGTTCATCGTCGGCGGCAGCACTCCATGATGCAGCGCAAAGGCCGTCGCGATGGCCTCGATGCCGCCGGCCGCGCCGAGGAGATGCCCGGTCATGGACTTCGTGGA
>JACORX010000234.1 GCA_016179165.1 Candidatus Rokuibacteriota bacterium
CCTGGGCAAAGACGAAGGCGGGCGGCACACGCCGTTTTTCAATGGGTACCGGCCGCAGTTCTACTTTCGGACGACGGACGTGACGGGGGTGTGCACCATGCCGGCGGGGGTGGAGATGGGGCTGCCGGGGGACAACGAGACGATGACGCTCGAGCTGATCCAGCCGGTGGCGATGGAGAAGGAGCTGCGGTTCGCGATCCGCGAGGGCGGGCGCACCGTGGGCGCCGGCGTCGTCGCGGAGATCGCGGAGTAGGGCATGGTCACCGTCAGCGCCGACCAGAAGATCCGCATCCGGCTCAAGGCGTACGACCACAACCTCCTGGACCGCTCGATGAAGGAGATCGTGGAGACCGTGCGCCGCACAGGCGCCCGGGTCACCGGCCCCGTGCTGCTGCCGACCATGATCAATCGCTGGACGGTGCTGCGCTCGCCCCACGTGGACAAGACCTCCCGGGAGCAGTTCGAGATGCGGACCCACAAGCGCCTGCTCGACATCCTGGACCCAACGCCGCAAACGGTCGACGCCCTCATGAAGCTGGATCTACCCAGCGGCGTCGACGTGGAAATTAAGCTCTAGTCCGGCACGAGGAAAGAGAACGCTGCCATGGCGATGAAGGAAGGGCTGATCGGCCGGAAGAGAGGCATGACCCAGGTCTTCGGCGACGACGGGCGCATGATCCCGGTCACCGTGGTCGAGGCCGGGCCCTGCACGGTGGTGGGGGTGCGCACGAAGGCGGCCCACGGCTACGATGCGCTCCAGATCGGCTTCGAGCCCGCGA
The DNA here is from genome assembly GCA_016179165.1 of Candidatus Rokuibacteriota bacterium. Lineage (GTDB taxonomy): Bacteria > Methylomirabilota > Methylomirabilia > Rokubacteriales > CSP1-6 > AR37. Next base: position 780 of record JACORX010000234.1, read on the forward strand.
AAAAGAACGTCACCAAGGCCATGGCGGGCCACTACAAGAAGGCCGGCGTAGATACGCCGATGAAGGTGCTGCGCGAGATGCGGCTGCAGAAGAGCGAGGCCGTCGCCGCCTACCGGCCGGGCCAGACGCTGACGGTCGAGCTGTTCGTGCCCGGGGAGTTCGTGGACGTGGTGGGTGTGACCAAGGGCAAGGGTTTCCAGGGCGGTGTGAAGCGCCACGGCTGGTCCGGCGGCGACCAGAGTCACGGCTCGATGTTTCACCGGGCGCCGGGCTCCATCGGAGCGTCGTCCGATCCTTCTCGCGTCTGGCCCGGCCACAAGCTGCCGGGACGCATGGGCGGCGACCGCCGCACCGTGCTCAACCTGCCGGTCGTGCGCGTCATCCCCGAGCAGAACCTGATCCTCCTACGGGGTGCGGTGCCGGGACACACCGGGACGCTCCTGGTGGTGCGCAAGAGCGTGAAGCAGACCAAGGCGCAGCAGCAGAAAGCGAAAGAGGCCAAGTAGCATGCCGACCGTTCCGATGCTCGACGCACAGGGTAAGGCGCAGCAGCAGCTCGATCTGTCCGCCGACGTGTTTGCGGGCCCGGTCCGGGTTCCGTTGCTGCACCAGGTGGTCGTAAAGGAGCTGGCGGCGCGGCACGTAGGCACTCACGACACCAAGGGGCGTAGCGAGGTCTCGGGCGGTGGCAGGAAGCCGTGGAAGCAGAAGGGCACCGGCCGGGCCCGCCAGGGTTCGATCCGCGCCACCCAGTGGAAGGGCGGCGGCAAGCCCTTCGGCCCCACGCCCCGGAAGTACGACAAGAAAATGCCGACCGAGATGCGGCGCGCGGCGTTGCGCGACGCGCTGGCGGCCAAGATCGCCTCGGGCGAGGTGTCCGTGGTCGACCAGCTCGGCCTGACGGAGGCCAAGACGAAGGCGCTGACGAGCCGGCTCAAAGGCCTGGGGCTGCCCGATGGGCCAATGCTCCTCGTGGTCTCGGAGCGCACGGAAAGCCTCGACCGCGCGGCGCGGAACCTGCCGTGGTTGTCGGTCGAGACGCCCACGCACGCCTCCGTCTACCAGGTTCTGCGCAACGACCGCGTGCTGTTCGAGAAGGCGGCGCTGTTGTCGCTCCAGGAGGCGTTGGCATGAACCGCGACCCCCGGAACGTGCTGGTCAAGCCGCTGATGACCGAGAAGAGCATGCAGCGGAAGGAAGAGTTCAACGCGATCACCTTCCAGGTGTCGGTTGACGCCAACAAGGTCGAGATCCGCCAAGCCGTCGAGAAGGTCTTCAACGTCAAGGTCGCGACCGTGCGCACGGCCTCTCACGAGGGCAAGTGGAAGCGCCTGGGCAAGTTCGAGGGTCGCCGCCCGGCCTGGTAGAAGGCGGTCGTGACGCTCGCGCCCGGCCACAAGATCGAGCTGGTCGAGGGAGCCTAGGACCATGGGAATCCGTACACTCAAGCCCACCTCGCCGGCCCGGCGCTACATGACGCTCCTCACCAACGAGGAGATCACAAAGAAGACGCCGGAGAAGAGCCTGCTATCGCCCAAGAAGCGGGGGAGCGGGCGAAATGTCTACGGGCGCATCACCGTCCGCCATCGTGGCGGGGGGCACAAGCGCATGCTGCGCGACGTCGACTTTCGGCGTGACAAGATCGGCATCCCGGCGGTGGTCAAGGGGATTGAGTACGACCCGGGCCGCTCGGCGCGCATCGCGCTCCTGCACTACAAGGACGGCGAGAAGCGCTACATCATCGCCCCGCTCGGGCTCAAGCCCGGCGACGTCATCATGTCGGGCCCCCAGGCCGACATCCTGCCGGGCAACGCGCTGCCGATCAGGAATATCCCGCTCGGTACCTTCGTGCACAACGTCGAGCTCCAGCCGGGCAAGGGCGGCCAGCTCTGCAGGAGCGCCGGCACGCTTGCCCAGCTCCTGGCCAAGGAGGGCGACCACGCCAACCTCAAGCTGCCCTCGGGCGAGGTGCGTCAGGTCAAGCTCGAGTGCATGGCGACGGTGGGACAAGTCGGCAATCTCGACCACGAGAACGTGTCCATCGGCAAGGCCGGGCGGGTGCGCTGGAAGGGCTTCCGGCCCACCGTCCGCGGAACCGTGATGAACCCCGTCGACCACCCCATGGGCGGCGGCGAAGGCAAGGGCAAGGGCAATCACCCGATGACCCCGTGGGGCAAGCCGACCAAGGGGTACAAGACGCGGCGCGGCGCGCGCCCGTCGGACCGCTACATCGTGACGCGCCGGACGAAGTAGGAGCCGAGACCTATGGGACGCTCTACCAGGAAGGGACCGTACATCGAGGAGAGGCTGGAGAAGCGGGTGGAGGAGCTCAACCGCCAGCGCCAGAAGAAGGTGCTGAAGACTTGGTCGCGGCGCTCTACCATCATCCCGGAGTTCGTTGGTCACACGCTGGCCGTGCACAACGGCCGGAAGTTCATCCCGGTCTACATCACTGAGAACATGGTGGGTCACCGGTTGGGCGAGTTCGCCCTGACGCGCACTTTCAAGGCGCACGGACAGGCCGAGAAGGCTACCGTGTCGCCGACGGGGAAATCTTGAGCACGCCATGAAGACCCGAGCCACCGCGCGCTACATCCGCGTCCCGGCCTCCAAGGCCAGACTGGTCCTCGATCACATCCGGGGCAAGTCGGCGGGCGAGGCCCTGGCGCTGCTGCAGTTCACTCCCAAGGCGGCCGCCCGACTCATCGAGAAGGTGCTGCGCTCGGCCATCGCCAACGCGGAGCACAACCACCAGGTGCGGGACCTCGACGACCTTCGGGTTGTCAAGGCCACGGCCGACGGCGGCCCGTCGATGAAGCGCGTCTCGCCTCGGGCGATGGGGCGGGCTTTCTTCATCAAGCACCGCACCAGCCATCTCACGATCGAGCTTTCCGACGAGACGGCGCGCCCCTCGCGGGCCGCCCAGAGGTAGCCATGGGGCAGAAGACTCATCCGATTGGGTTCAGGCTGGGTGCCACGCGCACGTGGAGCTCCCGCTGGTTCGCCACCAAGGGATACGC
>JACORX010000233.1 GCA_016179165.1 Candidatus Rokuibacteriota bacterium
ACGACCCACTTGGCGGGCTTCCGCTGCGTGAGGTCGTCGGCCGCCATGACGGGGTAGAGCATCGGGATCTTGTACTCGTCGACCTTCGGCGCCAGCGCGTAGCCCACGTGGGCGAACAGCCCGCCGGCGAGTACGTGCACCTTGTCGCTCTCGACGAGCTTCCGCAGCTTGGTCAGCGCGATGTTGGGCTGGCCCTGCGTGTCCTCGACGACCACCTCGACCTTCCGGCCGGCGATCTGGTTGCCGTTCTCGTCCAGCCACATCTGGAGGCCGTTGACCATGTCCTTGCCGACCTGGGCGGCGCCGCCCGTCATCGGCGCGAGGAAACCTACCTTGATGGGGCCCTTCTGGGCCTCGGTGGGTGCTATGCCCCCCATGCTGATCAGCAGGACGGCGATCAGGAGCGCGGCGATCCTTCGTGAGCTCATGAGCGGTTCCTCCTTGTGAGTGCATGCCACTGACGTACGGCCCCCACGATTCCTTCCGGAGCGTAGACGATGGTCCCGATGTACACGGCGCCCAGGATCAGGAGCCAGCGCTGGGTGTACACGGACACGAGGTTCTTGAGCAGCACGATGATGCCGGCGCCGATAGCGGGCCCCACCAGGGTGCCGCGGCCGCCCAAAGCCACCATGAGGAGGATCTCCACCGAGGTGGCCAACTCGAGGTCTGCGGGGCTGACGAAGCCGTTGTAGTAGCCCCAGAACACGCCGGCGAAGCCGCCGACGCCGCCCGCGATCACAAAACCCAGGTACTTGTGCAGCCACACGTGGTAGCCCAGGGTCCGCATGCGGGACTCGCTCTCGCGGATCCCGACCAGCGTCCGCCCGAAGGGCGAGCGGACCACGGTGCGGAGGAACCAGAAGGCGAGCGCGAAGGCGATCAGCACCACGTAGTAGTAGGGCACCGCCCCCGCCAGCGAGACGGGCAGACCCGTCGGGCGCGGGACCGAGGAGATGCCGTTGTCGCCCTGGGTCAAGGAGACCCAGCGGTGCGCGAGGCCCCAGGCTACCATGCCGAGCGCCATCGTGATCATGAGGAAGTAGACGCCCGTGGCGCGCAGGGCCACCAGGCCGAAGACGGCGGCCACCGTCGCCGCGAGGAGGATGCCGGCGACCAGGGTCACCCAGAAGCCTGCGCCGTGACGCGTGGTGAGGATGGCGACGGCGTAAGCGCCAAGGCCGAGATAGGCGGCGTGACCGAGGGAGGCCAGCCCTGTGTAGCCGAGCACGATGTCGAGGCTCATGGCCAGGATGGCGTAGATCAGCGCCTGGGTCAGGAGCGTGAGCAGAAACCCCGACAGGAAGGGCGGCGCGACCAGCAAGGCCGCCAGGACGAGGCCGGGGACCAGCAGCGCATACCCCACCATCACGCCCGCCCGAAGAGGCCTGTGGGGCGCACGGCGAGGATGGCCGCCATGGGAGCGAACAGGGTGAAGTAGGACAGCTCCGGGAACAGCGCCTTGCCGAAGTTGTCCAGGAGACCGACCATGAGGCTGCCGATCAGCGCGCCCTTGAGGCTCCCCATGCCGCCCACGATGACCACGACGAAGGCATAGGGCAGGATCTCGAAGTCGGCGCCCGGGTAGACGCCGACGAAGCCGCCGGCCACCACCCCGGCCAGCGCGGCCAGGCTCGCGCCCAGGGAGAAGACGGCCATGGAGATCAGGAACACGTTGATGCCGACGCCGCGGGCCATCTCGGGGTCGTCCACGGTGGCCCGCATCATGGCCCCGATGCGCGTGCGCTCGAGCACGAGCCAGAGCACCGCGGCGATGAAGGCGGCCACCGCCGCGATGAAGATCCGGTAGATCGGGAAGGTGAACGGCCCCGTCGACACGCTGCCCGACAGCATGGCCGGGATGGGGATGATGTAGGGATCGCCGCCCCAGATCACGAGCGCCAGGTCCTGGAAGATGAGCGCGAAGCCCATGGTGGTGAGGACCTGTCCCAGCTCCTGCCCGGAGAGGCGCTTGAGGAAGGCGTTCCACTCCACGATGCCGATGAGCGCGATGACGAGCGCCCCCACGACGACCGCCAGCAGATAGTGGCCCCCGCCCCACATCACGGTCAGAGCCACGTACCCGCCGAGAAGATAGTAGGAGCCGTGGGTCATGTTCACGATGCGCATCATGCCGAAGATCAGCGAGAGCCCGCCGGCCAGCAGGAAGAGGAGCGCCCCGTAGGTGACGCCGTTGAAGGTCTGGTTGACCAGGAACTCCATCACGCGGCTCTGGAGTCGCCGGAACGGGGCGCGGCTAAGGAATCCATACGCCGCGGGAGTCTACTATGAATGCCCGGCGAATCCCAGCCGACCACGTGCTGGGAGGCCGGTCAGAGCAGCGGGCTCAAGGACCGCTTCATGAGCGCGCGCTGGTCGATCCCGAACACGTCGGCGAGCCAATCGGCCATCAGCTCCTGCCCGGAGAGGCGCTTGAGGAAGGATTTCCACTCCACGATGCCGATGAGCGCGATGACGAGCGCCCCCACGACGACCGCCAGCAGATAGTGGCCCCCGCCCCACATCAC